>CAMATG010000180.1 GCA_945860645.1 Candidatus Sulfopaludibacter sp. SbA3
CATCGCCGCCCCCGTCTTCGGGTCGTGGTCCTTCAGGCCGGACACCTGCCCCAGCGCATTCACATTCACGAACAGCAGCCCCATCTGCGGATTCACCGATACCCCGCCCCAGTTCACGCCCCCGTGATTCCCCGGAAACTGCACTCGCAGCCGGTTATACGCCGGCGGCAAATACGGCCCGCCCGTCTGCATCCCCACTAACAACTTCCGGCAAGCCTTCTCAATCTCCGGGGTCACCGTCGCCACCTCGTCCGGGGAAAACGCCATCCGCGCGAGCGGCGCCGGCTTCACCGGAAACGGCTGCGTCTTCGAGGTCTTCTCCAACGGAACCTCACTCGCCGCCACCGGGCGCTCCTCCACGCCATAAATCGGTTTCCCCGTCACCCGGTCCAGCAGAAACAGCAACCCGTTCTTACTCACCGCCGCCACCGCTGGGATCGTTTTCCCACCCTGCTTCACATCAAACAACGCCGGCGCCGCCGTCAAATCGGTATCCCAGATGTCATGGTGCACAACCTGGAAATGCCACAGGTACTTACCCGTATTCGCATCCGCCGCCACCAGCGACGACCCAAACAAGTTATCCCCCGGCCGGTCCCCGCCATACTGGTCCACCGATGGCGCCCCGAACGGCATATACACAATCCCCCGCTTGGCATCCACGGTCAGGAACGTCCACACATTCACGCCCGACCGGTTCTTCCAGCTCTCCCCCGGCCACGTCTCGTGAAACTTCTCCCCCGGCTGGGGCACGGAGTGGAAGGTCCACACCAGCTTGCCCGTGCGCATATCCCAGGCCCGCACATCGCCCGCCGGCCCCAACGGCGGATTCTCCTGCGTCGTCCCGCCCGTAATCACCAGGTGCTTATAAACCAGTGGCGGCGACGTCATCGCATTCCGCCCGGGCAGCCCATGCATAATGGCCTCGGTATTCAGGTTGATCACGCCGTTGTCCCCGAACGCCAGGTTCGGCTTGCCCGTCTTCGCGTCCAGCGAATAGAGCTTCCCATCGCTCGCCCCAAACACCACTTGCGCCGGCGTCTTCCCATCACCCGGCCAATACTCTAACCCGCGCGTCGAAGGCACGCCCGTAGGCAGCGCAAAACTCCAAATCTCGCCCCCCGTAACCGGGTCCAACGCCGCTACGCGCTGATAGGGCGTGGTCACGTACATCACCCCCCGAATTACCAACGGCGTCACAGAGCTAGGCCGAAACCCGGTGCCAAACATCCCGCCCGTCCGAGCCCGCCCGCCGGCCGGTTCCGGCTCATCGCCAACCGGAGCATTGGGGCCCCGGCGTGCCGCCACCGGGGCCGCCGTGAAATCCTTCGGCCGTAGATGGTACACCCACGCCACCTTCAGCTTCGCCACATTCTGGGGAGTAATCTGCGAGAGGGGCGAAAACCGCATTGCCCCGGCGTCGTGGCCATAGGTCTGCCATTCGCGAGCGGGGTCGGCGGGAAACCCACCAGTGGGCATCGCGGCCCGAGCCGGCGCATCCGGCCCCACCGAACCGGCCACCGTCGCGATGCCATCCGCCCGGCCCTCTCCAGCCAACGCCGCCGCCCCAAAGTTGGCGACCAGATAACCCAGGATCGCCGAGAACTCCGCGTCCGTCCCCTGCGCCCCCAGGTTCACCATTTTGCCAATCGATTCCGTCCACCCTCCGCGAGAAAGGCGCAGCGAAACCGCCTGATCTAGCGAGTGACATTTCCCACAGACCCGGGAAGTCTCAGCCTTCCCCGGCCCATCGGGCAAAACCGCCCCAGCAACCGTAAAAGCCAACAAGAGGAAAATCGTGACGGGACGAATCATAAGACAGGTGGCACCATTCTATCCCGCAACTCACCCCGTAATCCCGAAGCGGATTTCAGGGATCTGCCCGGAGGCAGATCCCTGTCCACCTTTAAAACTCCAGCTTGAACACAACCTGCGAATACAACCGTCCGCCCAACCCGGAGAAGCTCCCCTGGTTGCCCGTGATCTTCCCGAAGTTCACCCGGTTCGCGGCGCGCAAATCCACCGTTGAAGTGGGGTTGTTGAAGAAGTAGTACTTCAACGGGTTGTTCACGTCATACCGCAACGAACCCTTCAGCCGTTCCTTGAACGTAAACGTCTTGGAAATACTGATTTGGTGCCAAAGGTTCCCCGGGCCCGTATAGATGTTCCGGCCCGAATTGCCCGCGGTGAACGCCGCCGGATACGCGAACGCGTCGATATCGGCCCATGCCGGTTGGCAGGCCAGTTGATGCCGGCACGGTCCCTTCCGGTCCCAGGGCAGCCCGATGCTGTCGTAGGTGCGCCCCGGCGCCATATCGGCCCGCTGCGATCCCGGCAGGTAGTTGAACGACGACCCGGTGAATCCGAACGTCATCGGCAGTCCACTCTCCGCCGTCTGAATCACGTTCAGCTCCCAGCCGCCCAAAGCCCCATTGGCAAGCCAGTTCGATGTGTTCATCCACTTCCGGCCCTTCCCAAACGGAAGCTCCAGCAGCGCGTAGGTCACCCACCGGTGCGTCACGTCATAGTTGGATCTGCCCTTCTCCAGGCGGCGGTTGTAGAAGGTGATGCCACCTGCCGCGCCGTCGTCGGAGGCCTCGTCGATCGATTTCCCCATGGTGTAGAACGACGCCAAACTGAAGCCGCTCGACATCCGCTTTTCCACTTTGATCGTGCCCGAGTGGAACGAACTGTGCCCGTAATTGGCGTAATGGAATACGTTCCCAAACTGCGGGTACGGCTTGAAGTTTTGCGATGCCCGGAAGATGTTGTTCAGCTGCACTGGATCCGTGGATGCGTTCAACGGAATCTGGTTGATATCCCACCGGTTCAACAAACCAACGCCGGCCGAACCCTGGTAGGTTGCCTCCATCACAATCCGGTTCGTCAGCTGATATTGAAAGCCCCCGTTCCAGTTCATGATGTAGGGCATGCGCATGTTCGGGTCCCGCCAGGATGCGGTGCGCCCTCCGAAGTTTGTCCCGATGAAGGGCGCCGTCCCATCCGACTGCAGTTGGAACCGCGTGGTCGGCGGCCCGCTTCTCAGGTAGAACGCAACATCCGGGTTGCCCGGTTCCCGCTCCACGGCCGCTGAAGCGAAGTACTCCTCAAAATTCTCCGTTAACCCAGCCGTCCACAGGTCCAGCGTGTTCACAGCGAATCCGCCGCGGAACACGAGCTTCGGGTTGATCGTCCACGCCAGTCCGATGCGCGGCTGAAAGTTGTTCAAGTCTCGCTTCGCAAGCAAGCCCGGGCCATGCAGAATCGCCCCCGCCCGCCCCGTCAACGGATCGCGCGCGGTGGGATCGAACTGGCTCTGCTGCCCGTACTTCGTCGAGAATGGCGATTCATACTGCCACCGCACACCCAGGTTCAGCGTGATGTTCCGGCGAAGCTTGAAGTCATCCTGGAAATACGCCGCGTGTCCCCACCATCGCGGCAGCCACGTCGCCAGATCCTGCGTAAAATCAGCCCGCGTTACCGATCCCAGCATGAACGCCGCATAGGCATTCCCGGTATTGGGGCGGAACGGGAAATCGGTCCCGCCGAAGTGATAGACACCCGACGGATTGGCCGCCACCCTTACATTGTGCCGGGTTCGCATCAACTCGTAGCCGGCCTTAAACACATGGCGCCCGGCCACCTTGGTGATGTTGTTCTGCAGACTGAAGCTCTCGTTCACGTCCTGCGATTTCCCGCCCGGGAAGTCGATAATCAAGCGCCGGCCGGCCACGCCCGCCGGGCACTCCGCCGTGAACACCGAAGCACACACGAAGGTTGGCATCGTCGCCCCATTGACGTTCGGAATGCCAAACTGCTGTCCCCAGTTCTGGTCCACGCTATCCGGCGCACGCGTGCTGAACCGCCGGTTGAACCCCAGGCGCAGTTCATTCACCACCGTCGGGCTCACTGTAAACGTATCGGAAATCACCATCTGGTTGTGATTGATCGGCACCGGAACCGTGTTGAAATCGAAATCCCGGTTCGCCGCCGCGATTTGCCATCTCCCGTTGAACGACCGGTGCCGGAAAAGGCTCCAACGCCCGAACATCTTGTGCCGATCGGAAAAAGAGTGGTCGATCTTGGTGTCGAAACTCGTCCGGTAGGAACGGAATACCGTGTCCTGGCTCAAGTTGTCGCGCGGTCCTACGTTGCTATTGAACGCCTGATTAAACCGGTTGTTTTCGCCGGAGAACGGATTGAAACTCATGAACTTCGAATAGACCGGATCGACCCGGCTCATGGGAATCCGGTTCCCGGGAAACTGCGTCCGCGCGTATGTCCCATCCGCCGCCCGTGTCAACGATGCCGGGTCAAACACCGGTTGCCCAATCCCGCCAAAACTGAAATCGCCAGCCAGCATCGCCGGTGACGGCACCGCCGTATTGGCATTCTCCGACGATTTCTCATGATGCCGCTGAAACGCCCACATGAAAAAAGTCTTGTTCCGCCCGTCATAGATCTTCGGGATCCGGATCGGACCGCTGATCATCGCCGACATCAAATGGAATCCGAAGTTATTCGTCGGCACTTGCGCATCCTGCCAGTTCCGGTGAATGAAGTGCCGCGCCATGTAGCGTTCTTCAGCCAGTCCATGCAACTGATTGCCGCCACCTTTGTAAGTGATGTTCATGAGGCCGCCGCCGGAATGCCCGTATTCAGCCGGTAACACCGTCGTCAACACCTTGATCTCTTCCATTGCATGTTGCGAGGTCGACATATTGCGTCCGGTCCCCAGCGTCCCGGTCCCCGGCGTTGTCCCGGCCACACCGTCGTTGGCCATCGTGAACGCGCGTGATCGCCCGCCCGCCGAATGCCCCGCCCCGCCTTGCGATGTCACGCCCGGCACCAGCCACAGCATGCTCTCCACTTTCATCTGCGGCGTCGGGAGTTTGGTCAGTTCTTCCCCCGTCACCAAATGCCCTGTCACCGACGACTCCACTTCCAACAGCGCCACCGCCGCCGAAACCTCTATTTGTTCGCTGACATTTCCCACTTCCATCCGCACATCCACTCGGGAGGTCTCCGTCGACCGTACCTGGATGCCCGACCGAAGCACCTTCTTAAACCCCTTGGCCTCGAACACAATCTCATACATGCTTGGGTTCAAGTACGGAGCCCGGTAGAGTCCCTCGGTGTTCGTCGTCGCGGTCGAGACGAACTGGGTCGATTTGTCCGTCACGCGAACGGCGACATCGGCAATGGCCGCCCCACTCGAGTCCGTCACGATTCCGGTGATAATCCCTTGTCCGGTCTGGCCATACCCCGCCAGCCCGAAAGTCATTGCGAAGACTGCGCCTAAAACAGTTTTCTTCATAACGCCTTCACTCCTGAGTCTGATTTGCGTTCGATCTCGGCCTCACCCTGCCGCCAACCCTGGAGCCAGGAGTAGCTGCGAAGTGGGCTCATTGGTATAGCGTCGGACGTGGCAGGTAATTCGATCGACGGCGCCAAGCGCCAGCTGTACATGGAATACCGGTCGGTATATGTTGACACTTTTTCCACCCCCTGAGGGATACCACCTTGTTGCCGCCCTAGGCGAAACCCCGAGCGCCCCAGCAAAGGCCTCGCCCTGTCCCACCGACAGGAATACAATCGAAAGGAGAACCAGCCATGCCCACCCGCCGCCACTTCCTCGCCGCGTCCGCTGCCGTCCCCGCCGCGCTCGCCCAAACCAGCCCTAACGACAAAATCCGCCTCGCCCTCATCGGCGCCGGCGGCATGGGCTCCGGCGATGCTAACACGGCCATCAGCACCGGCCTCGCTGAACTCGTCGCCGTTGCTGACATCTACGATGGGCGGCTGACTCGAGCGAAGGAGATCTGGGGCTCGCACATCCAGACTACCCGCGACTACCGCGAGCTCCTGGCCAAGAAGGACATCGACGCCGTCATCATCGGCACCCCCGACCACTGGCACGCCCGCATCGCCATCGACGCCATGAACGCCGGTAAAGACGTCTACTGCGAAAAGCCGATGGTCCAGAAGGTCGCCGACGGCCATACTGTCATCGACACCGCCACCAAGACCAACCGGATCATTCAGGTCGGCAGCCAGCGAGTCTCTTCGATCATTTACGACAAAGCTCGCGAGTTACTCGCCGCCGGCACCATTGGCGAACTGAACTTAGTCGAAGCCTGGTGGGATCGCAACTCCGCCCTCGGCGCGTGGCAGTATTCGGTCCCGCCCGACGCCTCGCCGGCCAACGTCGATTGGGATCGTTTTCTTGGGACCGCACCGAAACGCGGCTTCGAACCCGTGCGGCTCTTCCGCTGGCGCAACTATCAGGACTACGGCACCGGGGTCGCGGGCGACCTGTTCGTCCACCTGTTCTCCGGCCTCCACTACATCACTGGGGCCCAGGGCCCGAACCGCGTCTTTGCCACCGGCGGCCTGCGGTACTGGAAAGATGGCCGCGACGTCCCTGACGTGATGATGGGCGTCTACGACTACCCGAAATTTAACCTCGCCTTGCGCGTCAACTTCGTCAATGGCGCCGGGGAGACCAGCGGCTTCCGCTTCGTCGGCTCCGAGGGCATTATGACCGTCGGCGGCACCGTGTCCATTTCCAAAATCAACCGGGAAAACGAACCCGGCTACACGATCGGCACCTTCCCGCGCCGCGTTCAGGAGGAGTTCCTGAAGGACTACCGAGCCAAGTACCCCGGCAAGCCGGCCACCGCCGATGGGATGCTCTCGCAGCCCGAGGACACCTACCGCGCGCCCCGCGGCTACAGCGATCACTACGACCACCATCGGAACTTCCTGCAGGCCGTCCGTTCGCGGAAACCGGTTACCGAAGACGCCCTGTTCGGCCTGCGCGCCGCCGGGCCCGCGCTCCTCAGCAACCGGAGCTACTTCGAGAAGAAGACCTTCGTTTGGGACGCCGCCAAGTGCGAAGTCAAGGGCTAACAGCGCTATTGCTGGCCGCTGCCGCGACGCTCTCCGCCGCTGGTACCCGTAGTGTGTCCACGCCCGCGCAGGCCCGCGCTCTCGGTATCCCGGCCGGCGGGGAGCACCGCCATATCCGGGTCCGCACCTCCGCCGATGGGCAGGCCTGGTCCAACTGGCTGGAGACCACGACCGACCCCGAATCCGGCACGCTCGTCTGGATCGACACCCCCTTTCGCTTTGCCGAAATCCACGGCCTTCCGGACTCCGAACGTGTCCTGCTGATCGACCCCGGGGTTACGCCCCGGCAGGCCACCGAGCCTGGCATCCAGGGCCGCGACGCGTGGTGCCCCGCGCCCTTCGTCTGCCCCAAAGGCTCCGGCCCTACGACGACACGGCCCACGCATCTGATCGTCCACCATACAGCCAGCGCCAACAGCGCCACCGACTACGCCGCCCTCATGCGCTCTTTTTGGGAACTGCACGTTAAGGGCAACGGCTGGGCCGATATCGGGTACAACTTCCTGATCGACCCGGCCGGCACCGCGTGGGAAGGCCGCGGCGACGGTATTCTCGGCGCTCATTTTTCTGGCGTCAACACCGCCACCGCCGGGATATCCCTAATCGGCACTTACACCGGCGTGGCGCCATCCGCTCCTGCAGTCGCCAAGTTAGTCGAGTTACTCACATGGCAGGCGGCCAAGTATAGTTTAGATCCCAATGGAGTGACCCTCCATGCCGCCAGCGGCCTGGAGTTGAACGTGATCAGCGGCCACCGCGACGCGGGGCTCTCGCCGCGTGCCAGCGGCCGCACCGAGTGCCCGGGCGTGGCGCTCTACCCGATGCTCCCCGATATCCGCGAGGCCGTTTGTAGCGCCACCGATGGCTGCACACTGGTTCGCCAGCGGCCGAACAGCTGCGCCACTGCTACCGCGCCGTGCCTGTCGCGGTATGGCGTGGTCAACAGCGCCAACTTTGACAACCGCCCCGTGGCCGCGGGCTCCATTGCCGCCGCGTTCGGAGGCAAACTGGAAGGCCTCACTGCTCGCGTTAATGGCCGGGCGGCGACGGTCTTCGGCGGGAACACGAACCAGTTGAACTTTCTGGTACCGGCCAACACGGAGCCGGGCACTAGCCGTCTGCAGCTGATGGACGGCGCTACCGTTCGGGCTGAAACGCTGATCTCGGTCACCGAGGTGGCCCCGGCGATTTATGCGGCCGTGAACGCCGACGACCAGACCCTGAACTCTCCGAACGCGCCGGTGGCGATTGGCAGCCCGCTCACGCTCTATTTGGCCGGCGCGATGCCATCCCAGCCCTGGACGGCGACCGTTGGCGGAGTCGAGGCCGAAAAGCGCTACCTTGGCCCTGCGCCCGGATTTCCGGGCTTGTGGCAGGCCAACATTGGTATTCCCGTCCCAGCCGCGCCAGATAGCGCGGTCGTGGAACTGATCCTAACTATCTCCGGCGTACCGAGCCGTCCGTTCTTACTTTCCCTGAAGCGCCCTTCCGGCCTCCCCTTATAGGTATTTCAACCATGGCATCTCCTAACGACAAAATTCGCTTTGCACTGATCGGCGCCGGAGGCATGGGCACCGGCGATGCGACCGACTGCCTCTCCGTTGGCGGCACCGAGATTGCCGCCGTCGGCGACATCTACCAGGGCCGTCTGGAACGCGCCAAAGAGCGCTGGGGTAACCAGGTGTTCACCACCCGCGACTATCGGGAAATCCTCGCGCGGAAGGACGTCGACGCCGTCATTGTTGCCACGCCAGATCACTGGCACGCCCAGATCGCTCACGATGCGCTGATGGCCGGTAAGGACGTCTACGTCGAGAAGCCGATGGTCCACAAGTTCCCCGAGTGCAAGATGCTGATGGACGCGCAGGCCAAAAGTGGGAAGATCCTCCAGGTGGGCAGCCAGTATGCCAGCGCCATGGTTTTCCTGAAGGCGCAGCAGCTGATTCAACAGGGCGCGTTGGGCGAATTGAACCTCGTTGAGGCGTGGCTCGACCGGAACACGGCGCTTGGGGCTTGGCAGTACTCGATGCCGGGGCCGGACGCTACGCCCGAGCGCATCGACTGGGATCGTTTTCTGGGCAATGCGCCGAAGCATCCCTTCGACCCGATCCGGCTGTTCCGCTGGCGTAATTATCGCGACTACGGCACTGGCGTTAGCGGCGACTTGTTTGTACACTTGCTGACGGGATTGCACGTCGCCACCGGGTCGCTGGGGCCGAACCGGATCTATGCGACCGGTGGCGTTCGCTATTGGAAGGACGGCCGCGATGCTTATGACGTCGTGCTGGCGTTGATGGACTATCCGAAGACGGCTAAGCATTCCGAGTTCACCTTCGCGCTGCGCGTGAACCTGGCCAGCGGCGCGGCGCCGCCCGAGCGGTTTGGGTTGAAGTTCGTGGGTTCCGAAGGAACGATGGAAGTCACGATGGGTGGTGTGACGCTTGACCGGAAGCCTCGGGAAGCCGAGCCTGGTATGACCTTGGACAATTTCGACAAGGCTACGCAGAAGAAGATCCTGGCCGATTACCGGAAGAAGTATCCCACGCAGCGGCCCACGCCGGACGGCATGCGTCCGGATGGCAGCGAACGGTACACGCCGCCGCGGAGCCACAACGCGCACGTGGACCACATCCAGAACTGGGTGACGGCGCTGCGGACGCGCAAGGCGTTCTTCGAGGATTCGACGTTTGGATCGCGCACGGCTGGGCCGAGCCTTGCCGTGAACCTCAGTTTGGAGAAGCAGACCGCGATAAATTGGGATCCGGTTTCAATTCGGCTCACCTAATCCGTTTCAAATTGAAACGTGGCCTAGTGTTATCAATAACTTACGTTTGGCGAGGCGGGTGCATTGTGTTGAGGCAT
>CAMATG010000181.1 GCA_945860645.1 Candidatus Sulfopaludibacter sp. SbA3
AGCTCAGTGATGTCCAGCTGGCCTTTAATCTGAAGATTCGAAACCGGGCCGCTCACCTCGGCGCGGCTCTTGACGACGCCGTGGACACCGAGGTCCCGCGGGCCCACCAGTTGCGCCAATTCCTGCAGCGCGCTGCGCTCCAGTTGCACGTCCAGATTGAGCTTCGGTTCCCCACCCGTATCCCGCAGACGGCCACGCGCCGTCACCCGGCCAAGCCCGCGCGCCATGCGGTCCGTCCGCGCCATTTCGCCGACAAACCAAATGTCGAAGTTGCCATCCCCAACGGCCGAAAAATCAATATCGGCGTCGGTGAAATAGTAGGCGGATTTGTGATCGTCGATCTTGAAATTCAGACGCCCGCGCCGGACTTCCAATTCCGGCATCGCGGCACCGGGCGACGACCCGCCACCCGCACTTGTCTGCGGCGGCGCCAGCAGCGCCTTCACGTTCCAGCCGCCATCGGCGTGCCGCATCAGGTTCACGTGCGGCTTATCCAGCCGCAGCGACGAGAATTCAAGCTTCCCCGAAAGCAGGCTCAACAGCCGAATCCGAACCACCAGGTCGTCCACATAGGCGAACGGTTCGGCGGAGATTTCCGGACGTTCGTGGATCACCACTTTCCGGACGCTGAACCCGGGACCAGTCAGCAGGTGCAACCGCACAGCGCCGATGTCGACCTTCCGCCCCAGCGCGTTTTCCAAACCCGCCTTGATATTCGGGCCGAAACGGTCAGCCTTCAGAAACGGCGCGCCGCCAAGGGCGACGACAATAGCGAGCGTAACCCACAGGAGTTTGCGTTTCATGCGAGGCGTTCCTGGAGCTGGGCGAAGGCCGCCGGGTCGTCGGCATCGAGAACGACGCCGGGGTCATCCACTTCCAGAAACGCGCGTTCGTAGCGGCGGATGACATCGCGGGCCGCGCCGGTGACGGGAGCGGAAAGCAGCGCGTCGGTGACGGGGCGCAGAATGCGGACGGGGTGGCCGTGTTGGCCGTGATAACTGGGTTGAAGAACCATTGCGGGATGCGGTGTGGCTAAGAGCTGAACGGTCGATTCGGCAACGTGGGCGTAATCGATGGGGCAGAACAGAATGGCGTCGGCGCTGGTCGCCGCCAGGCCGGATTGCAAGGAGCTGAACTGGCCCCGGTCGGCGTCGGGGTTATAGGAGATGCGGGCCTCGCCAAGACGGTGGCATGCGGTGAGCTGCGCTTCGACGCCGGGCCGAAGGACAACCACCACCTCGGCGCAGACGGCGCGGAAAAGGCGGATCTGACGGTCCAGATACGTCTCGCCCTGCCATTCCAGCAGCGCCTTCGGAAAGCCCATACGCCGGGAGAGACCCGCGGCGAGAATCAGACCAGTGGGGTTCACTTCAAAAGCGCCTTGGACGCCTCTGTCTGGAAAATGGATTTGGAGTGCTGCCGCCACGCGGAGTCCGGATTGCGGCGCGCGGCGATCATTTCGGCGACCACGGAGACGGCGATCTCCTCCGGCGTGATCGCGCCGATATCGAAGCCCATGGGGGCGAACAGGCGGTCGAGGTTGGTACGCGAAACGCCTTCCTTTTCGAGCTCCTTCATCACCCCGATGACCTTCCGTTTGGATCCGATCATGGCAATATAACGAGCCGGCGTTTCAACCGCCCAGCGCAGCACGCGCATGTCGTCGCGGTGGCCGCGCGTGACGATGATGATGTAGCTGGTGTCGCGGATAGAAAGCTTCGGAAACAGCTCCTCATACTCTTCCGCGTGGACCTCGTCCGCTTCGGGAAACCGTTCGCGATTGGCGTACTGTTCGCGATTATCGATCACCGTGGGCGCGAAGCCCGCAAGCGACGCAACTTTGCAGAGGCTCTTCGAGATATGACCAGCACCAAAGATGAACGCCTTGGGCTGAGGAACGATCGCTTCCACGAAGACCTCCAACTGCCCGCCGCAGATCAGCCCATTGTCGTAGGCGGCGTCCTGGCCAAGCGAAAACTTCATCTGCCGCGGACGTTCGGTGGCGATGACTTCGCGCGCGGCATTCCACACCTCAGCCTCCACGCACCCTCCGCCAATCGTGCCCGCCATCGAGCCGTCTTCGCGGACCAGAAGCTTGGCGCTTTCGTAGCTGGGGATCGAGCCGTTGACCTCAACGATAGTCGCCAGAGCGCATTTCTGGCCGAGGCGGCGGAGGCGTACGATCTCGTCAAACAGGTCCATTCCCACAATCTTATCAGCGCGGCGTGCGAATATAGAGCCCATGGAAACGCAGAACTATCAAAATCACACGCGGCGGGTACCGGGCTTTCTGGCCCTGGGCGCGGTGTTGTTGCTTTCGTTGATCGGGGGCGGGGTGAATTTATACAAATCGATCGGCGATCACCAGCGGTTGTACAGCTCGGCGTTGGTGCTGGTGTTGGTGGGTTGCGTCATTGTGACGGCCGTGTACGCGCGTGTATTTGCGTTGAAGGCGCAGGACCGCGCCATCCGGGCCGAAGAGAATCTGCGCCACTTCATGCTGACCGGGAAGCCTCTCGACGGCCGCCTGGAGCCGTTGCAGATTGTGGCGTTGCGCTTTGCCGGCGATGACGAGTTTCCGGGCCTGGCCATCCGCGCGGCCGAACAGAGCATGACGCCGGATGACATCAAAAAAGCCGTGAAGTACTGGCGCGCGGATCTCCGGCGGGTCTGAGGACCAATCGGTCGCCCGAAGCCCGGATGCGGATTCTGCCGGCAATGGCGGGCACGCCGGGTTGCCTGTGTGAGGAGCACGAGTGGATGGCCGGCCCCACCCACCCAACACCCGCCTGCAAAAACCTAGAACGTCAACCGGAACTCCAGATAAATCACCCGCGGCTGGTTATTCTGCGCCGGGCTCAACTGCCCGAAATTCGCACTCGTCACATTCGGCGCCCCGCCATTCAACTGCGTAAAATACGGCCGGTTAAACGCGTTGATCGCATCCATCCGAATCTGCGTCTTCACCCGCTCCATAATCACAAAATCCTTCGACAGCGAGAAGTCATAATTCACCACCCCCATGTACCGTACATCGGGAAATCGCGTCGGGAAATTCCGCAGCGTAAACGGCGCCGGCCCGGCCACCCGCGGGAACAACGACGTATCGAACCACCGCGTCAACGACCGCTCTCCAGCCGGCAACTTCGCACTCCGCGCCGACAGCGGCGCCGCGTTCGGAAAGTCAATCGGGAACCCCGCCTGGAACGTCGTGTTCCACCCCAGCCGCCAGTTCCCCAACAGCGCATTCCCCACCGGATGCATGTTCGCCAATAACGGCCGGTTCTTCCCAAACGGCAGCTCATACGTGCCCAAAATCGCCAGCTTCTTCGACACATCGAAAATCGTCAGCCGCCGCTCCAGCACCGCCCCCATCAGGTCCGCCGCCCGCACGTCCTGCGGGTTCAACGGCACCAACTGCTCCAGCGTCTTCCCCGCAAAGAAATTCCCTTGCACGTTAATCCCATTCGCAAACCGCTTCTTCACCGACAACTGCAACGAATGATAATCGTTCCGCCCCACCGGAATGTTCGACAGCGCCACCCCCGAATACTGCGGGAAATCCACCAGCAGCGATTGCCGCGGAATCGTCGCCCCGTTCAGCGCCGCATTATTCGGCAGCAAACCCGCCATCGGGTTCGTCACCCGGTCGCTGTAGTAGTTCGCCGCCCGCCCCAACTCCCCCGTCGGAATTGAGTTCAAATTCGCGCTCACCGGCAACCCTGACGTGAAGTTCCCGACATACGCAATATCGGCGAATACGCCCAACGGCAACTCCCGCTGAATCCCGAACGAAACCTGATTCGACAACGGCAGCGGCCGCGCGTTGTACCCCACATTCACGCCCAGTCCCAGGTCCGTCGCCAACCCCAACGACGCCCCCACCGGCTTCAAAATCCCCCCAGGAAACGGGTTCGACATCGTCGCCGTCGGCGTCAATCCATCCACCGTCGTAATCACCGGCGTCGTCCGGCTGAACCCCGTCGCCCCGCCCAATGCCCACTGCCCCAACGTATAAATCCCGAACCCGCCACGCAGCACCGTTTTCGAATCGAACGAATACGCCGCCCCGATCCGCGGCTGGAAATTGTTCCGGTCCGGCGCGAACGCAAACCGCTCGTCCCCTTCCTTCCCCGCAAACAACAAGCCCCCGGTCAGCCCCTTGCAAGCCGCGCAATTCTCCACGCCAGGCCGCCCCGAAACCTGCGCCGCGATCGGGCTCGCCTGCCCCAACGCAAACCCGCGCGTCATCTGGTTATACCGTTCCGCCACCGGGCTTTCGTAGTCCCAACGCACGCCCAGATTCAGCGTCAACTTCCGCGTGATCTTCCAATCGTCCTGGAAGAAAAACGAATAATACTTGGACCGGTACGCCGGCGTAATCGGCAGCGTCAACGACCCCGTCGTCGGATACCCCAACAACGCGCTCGCAATCTCATTCCCGCTCAACGCGTCCGCCCGGTTCGGATCCGCCTGCGTCCACAGCTTCGTGAACCCGAACGATCCGCCCGCCGGCCCGAAGTTCAAATTGGTGGTCCGGAAGTCCCGCAACTCCACGCCAAACTTCATCACGTGCGTCGCAATCACCTTCCCGCCCGACGCCGCCAGCGTGTACGTATCATCCCCCTGCACCGACGGCCCCGCCCCCTGCGCCTGATACGTCCCCATCGAAATCTGCGGATACTGCGGCCGCGAAAACTGGCTCACTAGCGACGACGGAAACCCCAGCGTCGTCGGATCAAAATTCGTCGTCTGGTCATTGCCCGACAAGTTCTCCAACCGCGAAAAACCGCCCCGCAAATTGAACGTCGTCGTCGCATTCAACGTCCGCGTCCAATCCAGCGTCAACGTCCGCCCACGCCGCCCGCGCGGCAGAATCGTGCTCACCTCCGCCGGACTGTTATCCGGATAGCGTTGATCGCAACAGCGGATCATATTCGTCTCGCCATACCGCCCGAAAAACGCGTTCTTGTCCCCCAGCCGAAAATCCATCCGGCCCGTCCACTGCCACAATTCGCCCTTGTTCGGCGTCGCCAAAAAGAAGTTGTTGATCCGCGCCGGCCCGTCACCGGCCTGGGTCGGGTTCGGGTAATAACTCACAATCTTCGAACCCACCGGGTTGATCTGCGCTCCCGGAATCCGGTTCCCCGCAAACGGCGTCCGCACGAACGTCGTCCCGCTCGCCCGCGTCGTCATCGGGTCATAAATCACCACCCGCTGCCCGTTAGCCGCCAGCAGGTTCGAAAAATCCCCCGTCTTCATCTCCGCCAGCGGCGTCGTCCACTGCGTTGTATACAAACTATTCGTCGGGCTCGCGTCGTAGCTCAACATGTAGAACACCTTGTTCCGCCCATCGAAAATCTTCGGAATCCGCACCGGTCCGTTCGTCTGAAACCCGTAGTTGTGATACGTGTTATCCGGCCGCGCAATCCCGTTCCGATTGTTCGACCAGCTGTTAGCTCCCAGACGCTGATCGAAGTACCGGTCAAAAACCGCCCCATGAAAAGCGTTCGACCCGGACTTCGTCGTCGTCGTAATAATCCCGCCCCCCGTGCGCCCATACTGCGCGTCAAAAATGTTCGTCAACACGCGGAACTCCTGCACCGATTCAAGCGACGGAATCATGATCACCTGCCGGTCGCCCTTCGTCGCGCTCGTACCGTCAATCAGAACGTCTGTGTTCGAATCCGTCCCGCCGGTCCCGCTCGCCGCGCCATTAATCGCCGTCCGCGAATTCGCCAGCCCATCCAGCCCAATCTCAGTCCCCTGCGACGTCGACGGCTTGTGCACGCCCGGCATATTGAACGCGACGTTGTACACATTCCGCCCCGCGTTCGGCACCGCCGCCAGCAGCTCGTTATCGACGATCCCACCCCGCGACGCCGTCTCCGTTTCCAACTGCGACATCTGCGCCGAAACAGTAATCGTGTCCGTAATCGCGCCGATCTCCAGCCGCACATCCATCCCCACGCTGGTGCTGATCTGCAGCTCCACATTCTGCCGCACAAACTGCTTAAACCCCGGCGCCTCCACCGTCACGACATACTTCCCAGGAATCAAAAACGAAATCGAATACCGCCCGCTGTCATTCGACGTAACCTCCGTCGACGCGTTGGTCTGCGTGTTCACCGCCCTCACCTTCGCATTGCCAACGGACCCGCCCGCCGGGTCGGTAACGGTCCCAGCCAATGTCGACCGGAAATCCTGAGCAGATAGCGCGCATAGCGCCGCGGCCAGCAGTAGAAGTCGCATAAGTGTGCATATAAACTACCAAAGTCGCGCCCCCCTCACCACCCCAGCCACCCACTCGCCACACCGCTCGACCGGGGACATGGCGGGCAACACCCCCGAGAATTTTCGGCCCGTAACCCCAAACACGGCCGTGTCCCCAAGACGCGACACCACCCGTCAGAGCACCC
This sequence comes from Candidatus Sulfopaludibacter sp. SbA3, assembly GCA_945860645.1. GTDB lineage: Bacteria > Acidobacteriota > Terriglobia > Bryobacterales > Bryobacteraceae. The sequence goes on from CAMATG010000181.1 coordinate 6,420, forward strand.
CCACCGCCCCTCATTCGCGATACCTTAAACTACGTGGCCGTCGATCTCGTCGAAAAAATCAAAGCGCTCCCCCTCCGCTCCCAGACCCCATTAACCTGGGGCCCCACCGCCCTCGCCGACCCAATAGCCCTGCTCATCGATCACGCCTTTCTCGAAATGAAAGCCGCCCAAAACGCCATGGAACTCATGACCCGCTGGCCCAACGATTGGACCCCCGGCTGGGTCGAAACCATGACCTCCGTCGCCCGCGATGAAACCGCCCACCTCGCCCAGGTCACGCGCCTCTTAATCCGCCGCGGCGGCCAAATGGAGCGCGGTCACAAGAGCTTCTACGCCGCCGCCCTCCGCGCCCTTGTCCGCCAGGGCAAGGCCGGCGAAACCCTCGACCGTCTCTGCGTCTCCGCCCTCATCGAAGCCCGCAGCTGCGAACGTTTCTACGTCCTCGCCAGCACCACTACAGACCCGGAACTAAGCCAGTTCTACAAAGCCCTCTTCTCCTCCGAACTCGGCCACTACAAAGTATTTCTTAAATTAGCCCACAAAATGGCCCCCACCGACGAAGTGAACCGCCGCTGGGAACAGATGCTCGATCACGAAGCCCGCATCCTCGCCGAACAACCCCCCGGCTGCCGCATCCACTCCGGAGTGCCCGCATGATCCGCCTCGCGCTCCTTTTCACCCTCACCCTAACCGCCCAAACCCAATTCGACATCGCAATCAATAACGGCCGCGTCATGGACCCCGAATCCAACCTCGACGCCATCCGCAACATCGGCATCCGCAACGGCAAGATCGCCGCTATAACGACGCAACAAATCAAAGCCAAACAAACCATCGACGCCAAAAACCGCGTCGTCGCCCCCGGTTTCATTGACCTCCACGCCCACGGCCAAAGCCCCGAATCAAACGAATACCAGGCCCACGACGGCGTGACGACAGCCCTCGAACTCGAAGTCGGCGTCCCCGAAGTCGCCCGCTTCCTGAACGCCCGCGCCGGCAAAGCCAGAGTCAACTACGGCGCCACCGCCAGCCAGGGCGCCATGCGCACCATGTCCATGCGCAAGTTCGAATCCCAACGCCCCGCCTGGCGCCAATCCGACGACTTCTCCTTCAACATACTCAACACCGGCCGCTACGACCAAATCAGCGACCCCGAAGAATACACCCTCCTCGCCGCCAACCTCGAACGCGGCCTCCGCGAAGGCGCCATCGGCCTCGGCGTCGCGCCGCAGTACTACCCCGGCGCCAGCCGCGAAGAGATCTTCCGCGTCTACCAAATGGCCGCCCGCTGGAAGATGCCCGTCTTCACCCACGTGCGTTCCATGACGCCAGACGCTTTCCAGGAAGCCCTCGCCAACGCCGCCACCACCGGCGCCAAACTCCACATCGTCCACGTCAACTCCATGAGCCTCGGCGCCCTCCCCTTCGTGCTCGACATGATCGAAGCCGCCCGCAAACAAGGCATCGACGTGACCACAGAAGCCTACCCCTACACCGCCGCCTCCACGTTCATCGAATCCACCATGTTTGATGACGGCTGGCAGGACCGCCTCGGCATCTCCTACGGCGATCTCCAATGGCCGCCCACCGGCGAACGCATGACCAAGGAGACATTCGAAAAGTACCGCAAACAAGGCGGCTTCGTCATCATGCACATGATGAAACCGGAATGGATCCGCCGCGCGATGGCCGCGCCCTTCGTCATGATCGCCTCCGACGGCATGCCCTTCTCCGCCCGTGCCCACCCGCGATCCGCCGGCACCTTCGCCAGAGTCCTGGGCCTCTACGTCCGAGAAGAAAAGGTGCTCCCGCTCATGGACGCCCTGGCCAAAATGACCATCCTCCCGGCCCGCCGCCTGGAAGCCATCGCGCCGCGCATGAAGCAAAAAGGCCGCCTCAAAATCGGTGCCGACGCCGACATCACCATCTTCAATCCCGCCACCGTCAAAGACGAAGCCGATTTCAAAAAAGGACTCCAATTCTCCACCGGCATCGACGACGTCCTGGTCAACGGCGTCCCCGTCGTAGCCAACGGCAAGACCGTCCCAAACGCCTTCCCAGGCCAGTCCATTACCGGAAACTTCTCGCCCACTCATTAAATTGATACATTCTAAATATGCGATACGTCTTATTGTTAAGCCTAGCGGCTGGGGCACTGTTTGCCGCCGACAAACCGGAAAAGGGCTTCAAGGCTCTCTTCAACGGGAAGGACCTCACCGGCTGGACCAAGGCCAAGGAAAACGAAGATTCCTGGCAGGTCAAGGACGGCGCCATCGTTGCCAATGGCAAGCGCGCGCACCTCTACTTCACCGGTCCCTTCAAAGGCAAAGCGCCGGCCTTCAAGAACTTTGAACTTAAGGTCGATTGCATGACCAAGGCCGTCTCCAATGGCGGCATCTACTTCCACACCGCCTACCAGGAAACCAACTGGCCCGACAAAGGTTTTGAAATCCAGGTCAACAACTCCCACGGCGACTGGAAGAAAACCGGCGGCATCTACAACGTGCAAGACAACAAAGAACCCTTCAAGGATGACGAGTGGTTCACCGAACACATCATCGTCAAGGGCAAGCACGTGCAGGTCTTCGTGAACGGCAAGAAGGTCAGCGATTGGACCCAGCCCGAAGACTGGCAGGGACCGAAGGGCAACCCCGGCCGCGTCATCGGCGCCGGCCCGACCTTCGCCCTCCAGGCCCACGACCCCAAGTCCACGATCATGTACAAGAACATCCGCGTCAAGCCCCTCAAGGACTAACGCAAATGGGAGAGGGCAATAACCCTCCCCCGCAAGACTCCGCGCGCCCCGCCCGGGGACAGGGTGGGCAAAACCTCCGACCGAGTTCGGCCAACGCCAAACCGCAACCCTGGCCCCTGCCCACAGAGGGACGAAAAAAAGGGCCCTCAAAAAAGGGGGCCCTTTCCCTTTGCAACCTACTACGCCATAAACCCCAGCCCCGACCCCGGAAACCTCGAAATATGAGGGATAATCAAACCCATCGAAGGCTCCGGCACGCCAAACCAGTTAGCCAGACAAGCCCCCATCTGCTCCACCGAAATCCGCGGAATCACCGCCCCGCCCGCCACAAAATGATGCCCGCCCCAAGCATGATCCGTCCCGCCACTCGAATTCGGCATCAACGTCCGCCCGAACTCCGAAGCCGTAAAAAGCGTCACCTGCGAATCCACCAGCAACCCCTGCAAAGCCAATAAAAACGCCGAAACCGCCCCGGAAACCTGTCCCAACAACGCATCATGCGCACCAGCCTGCGCCGAGTGCGTATCGAATCCGCCCAGCGAGCAAAAGAACACCTGCCGCGAAACG
>CAMATG010000182.1 GCA_945860645.1 Candidatus Sulfopaludibacter sp. SbA3
GCGCTCCCGCCGACTCTTCCTCCTCCCCCCGTACCTCCACCGAACCGCGCGCGTAAGCAAGCGGCCCTCCCGCCGGCCCAACCCACAAGCAACCGGACAGCAAAGCTAAGTGCACTCTAGCCATACCGGCATCCGCCCCCAAAATGCTCGCCCATCTCATCGCCCTCCCCGTAGCCGCCTACATCACCCGCAACCATCACCGCCTCATCGAAGGCGCCACCGCCCTCCCCAGCGCACAAATACACCGCCTCGCCCCCTACTTCCCGGAAGCCATCCTCAACGCCGTCCGCGTCCACGAACGTGACCCCCTGCCCATCCCCCACCCGCCCCTCACCGGCCTCGTCCGGAAACTCGGCTTCACCTACCCCGATCTCTCCCTCACCGCCGCCATCACCTTCGGTGACCTCATCGTCACCCAGGCCCCCATGTCGATCAGCCTGCTCTTCCACGAACTCGTCCACGTCGTCCAATACCGCCAACTGGGCATCCCCGCCTTCGCCCGCCACTATGTCCAGGGCCTGCTCACCCACCGCGCCTACGAGCGGATCCCCCTCGAAGCCCACGCCTTCCACCTCGAAGCCCGCTTCGAATTCGACCGCCAACCCTTCAACGTCGAAGCCGAAGTCACCCGCCTACTCAACGCGTGACAACCACCCCGGCCCATCCTTAGCCCGCCACTCCTGTGCCCCATTCTCATACCGGGCCACTAGCCGGTGCCCGTTCCCCGAGTTATCAAAAAGCATCGCCCGGTCCGTCATCGGTAAGATCGCCCGCAGGTTCGCCAAACTCCGCTCATACCGCCGCACAATGTCCTCGACAGGCACATCATGCCCGCCCTTCATAACCCTCAGCCGCACCCGCTGAATATTCACCTCCGCCGAAGACAGGCAAACAAAATAAACGTCGATGCAATACCCCGCCGCGCGCAGCCGCTCAATCAACCGCACCTCCCGGTTGCCGGATAACGTCGTCTCCAGCAGGAAGCTCCGCCCTGCCGCAATGTGGGCATCGGTCCGCGCGATCACCTCCCGCCCAGCCGCCAGCGGAGGCAGCAACGCGCCATCCGCGCCCTGCATTCGGTCCGGATCAATCTTCTCCGCCAGCCCGTCCAGATGAATCACCGAAGCCAGCGTACTCTTGCCGCTCCCATTCGGGCCGGCCAGCAGCACGAACAGCGGCCGGTCCATGTTACGCAGCGTCCGACTGCGGAATCTCCCGCAATACCCGCACTTCGCCGTTCACAAGTTCCACCTCAAACTTGTGCCCGTTCTGTTCCAAAAACGTCTTGCCCAAGGCCTCATCGGATGTCACCACCGGCAGCCCAGCCTGCAGCCCATCCTCATAGGCAGCCCGTCCCGCCTCCGCCGCCAAACGAACGACTTCATCCGCGCTTAGCCGATCAGCCATAATCCAATTATCCCATGACCCGCCGACTCTTCCTCCTCACCCCCCTCGCCGCCCAAACCAAAACCTTCCAGTGGCCCAACGGCAAAACCGCCGCCCTCTCCCTCACCTTCGATGACGCCCGCGTCTCCCAGGTCGACGCCGGCATCCCCTTCCTCAACAAGTCCGAAACCAAGGCCACTTTCTACGTCCTCTCCTCCGCCTACACCCAGCGCCTCGAAGCCTGGAAAGCCGCCCTCAAGGCCGGCCACGAAATCGCCCACCACACCAAAACCCACGCCTGCACCGGCAACTACGCCTTCGCCAAAAACAAGGCCCTCGAAGACTTCACCCTCACCCGCATGGCCGAAGATCTCGACACCGCCACCGACGAAATCGTCACCACCTTCGGCGTCAAACCCACCAGCTTCGCCTACCCCTGCGGCCAGAAATTCGTCGGCCGCGGCGCCAACACCCAGTCCTACGTCCCCCTCATCGCCAAACGCTTCGTCACCGGCCGCGGCTACCTCGACGAAGCCGCCAACGACCCCGCCATCTGCGACCTCTCCGCCCTCATGGGCTCCGGCCTCGACAACCTCACCTTCCCCCAAATGAAGGCCCAGCTCGACGCCGCCATCAAGGACCGCCGCTGGCTCATCTTCGCCGGCCACGAAATGGGCCTCACCAATCGGAACCAGATGACCAACCTCGACGCCCTCGCCGAACTCATCGCCTACGCCCGCGCCCAGAACGTCTGGCTCGACACCGTCCACAACATCGCCCAACACGTCCACAAATCCCGCGCCTGAAGGGCTTCTTGCTCCACGCCGCCTGCAACGACAATCACCGCTGGCGGCGCCAACCCGCCCGCCCCTTTGCCTCGAAGATCAACTCTACCACCTCACCACCCAGTACTACCACCGCTACCTCATGGATTCGGAGGACACCGTCCGAACCGCAGAACGCAAACACTATACCGTTCTCTGGACCTTCGACGCCAACACCGCCACCCCTCTCTCACGCACACGCCTCAACACCGCAACAACGGATCTCGCCAGCGGCCTCGCCATCATCCACGCCGAAGCCGGCAAGCTCTCAATCCACCCCCCCCCCCGATGGTGCCATCGCCACCCCCAACATCCCATCCACCGCTCCCGCGGCCTCAAAATGCCCGGCCGCTGGCTCGGCCTGCTCGATGATGCCGAAGCCGCTCTGTTCCGCGACAAAATGCTCCTCTACCCCAACCTCGAGCGCCCCGCCCCCCGCAAGCTCTGGAGTCGCATCAACAACATCCTCACCCACTTAACCGCCGACTTTCAAAACCCCGGCCTCCTCGGCACAAACAGCCAACCCCTTCTCCTCGAAAATCCCGATAGCATCCTCATCCACCACCCGGAGCGTCAACTCACCCTCATCGCCGGCCCCGCCGGTAACACCCTCTGGACCACCCAACTCCCCTTCACCGTCATCCAATCCGTGCTCCTCGGCGCCCAAACCCGGCCCCGAAAACAAAACCCAACACTTCCTCACCGCCATCCAACTCGCCACCGGCGCCCAGAAAACCTACAACCTCTCCCTCCTCGACGGCAATCCCCCAGCCACAAATCCCTAACCCGGTCCGCCAATCGCCACCGGAATCGGTGCTGACTCCACCCCGCCAACCGTCACCACCACCGGCACGACCTCCACGAAAGTCGCGCTCAACGGCACCCGCACATTGATCTGGCAAACGCCCTCCACCAGCCCCGGCGCCGTCCCCGCATACGCCACCTCCGCCCCTCGCCCGCCCACCGTCGCCGTAACCGATTGCGCCACCCGCTTCAACTCATTCGTGGCAACCCCGCCCGTCTTCCCACCCGGGCTCGTCTGCCCACAACCCGTCGCGAAGAGGCTGAAATACTCCCCCGCCGCCGCCGGATTCGCTCGCGAATTCAATTGTCCATCCCGCGCATTCACGATCGGCGGAAAGAGCCCCGGCGCCGTCGCCCGCGCCTGTAGAATCACCGTATTCGTCCGCCCCGCGGCGGATTCCGCGCGCATCGTCACCACCTCCCGCCCCGCCACCTCAAACGGCACAATCACGTTCCCCTGCCGCGCATCGGCGTACAACACCGGAGCCGGCACCTCGTCAAAAAAGACTTTCAAATTCACCGGCGAAACACCGATCCAGTAAGCAGTCAAAATCTCCCCCGCCGCGATCGGCGCATAGCGAAACGTCGCGGCATTCACGATGCTCCGCGGAAACAGATTCGCCACCTCCAGCTTCCGGATCAACGTCGTCGTGCAGCACCGGTGATCCGTAAACAGCAGGTTCCCCGCCGGGTCGAACGTCATCCCGTACGGCCCCAGCAAACTCGCCTGTGTCGCCAGCCCGTTGTCGCCCACCCCATCGCGGTTCCCATTCCCGGCCACCAGCACCGGCTTCCCGCCCGGCGCCACTTTCCATATCCGGTACAGAACTGCCTGGGAGAAATACAACGTCCCCGCGCTGTCCACTGTCAACCCTGTCGGAATCTCGAATCCCTCGGCAATCGTCGTGATCTCCCCGCCCGGCGTCCGCCGCAAAATCTTCGCGCCATACGTGTCCGCGATGTACAGATTCCCCTGCCGGTCCACCGTCACCGATTCCGCCCCCGTCAGCCGGTCCGGACCCACCAGCGTGGCAATCTTCCCATCCGTCGATATCTTCCGCACCCGTGTTCGCCCGTCGGTAAAATACAGCGCCCCATCCCCGTCCACCGTCACGTCCATCGGGAGCAATAGGCCCCCCTCCACCCCCGTCCCGGCCACCACCGTCACCTGTCCGGTACGGCTCACCTTCTTAATCTGGTTCGCCAGCGTATCGGCTACGTACAGGTTCTCCGCCGCGTCCATCGCGATGCCCAAAGGGCCCGCAAATCCCCGCGCCACCGTGCTCACCACCCCCGTCGCGCTGATCTTCCGGACGCTCTTCAAATCCCAATCGGTGACGTACAGATTTCCCGCCCGGTCGCTCACCAGGTCCCGCCCGGAGAACGTGGCGTTATACAGAGGCCCGCCGTCGCCCCCTCCCCCTCCCGCGTAGACGGTACGCGCTCCGGAAGCCTCCACGTTCACGATGGTGTCCTGCGCCAACACATACAGTCCGCCCCGCCCGTTCGGCGTGAAGAACGGCGTCGCCGGAAAACTGCTCACGCGCCCCTGCGGATCCCGGCGCACGCTGCTCTGCCGATCCGCCGCCGTATAAAACAGGTTCCCGGCGCCATCCACCGCCAGTTGATACGGGTCGCCTATTTGCAGCGGCTGTGTCACGTCGTTCCCGGCTGTGTCAATTCGATGCAACTCGCCCCGCGAAGGCAGATAGACATACACATTCCCCGCGTTGTCCGCCGCCAGCCCCTGCGCCTGAAATTCGCTCACAATTGGCACCGTCGTCCGCGTGCCGTCCGGACGCTGCCGCACCAGCCCCGCCCGCGTCAACCAGAACACCGTCCCGTCCGGCGCCACCGCGATCTCCTGGATAAACACCTCCGGGTCAATCACCCCGCGGATCACCCCGTCCGCCGAAAACTTCCGGATCCGAAACGCCCCGCTCGTCTCCAGCACGTAGACATTTCCCTGCCCATCGGTGCCAATATCCCGCGGCATCGTTGCCGTCCCCCCAAAGGTGGAGATCCGCCCATCCGTTCCCACGCGCCGCACGCGATTGGTCTCGGCAATAAAGCAGTTCCCCGATGGGTCGCAAGCCATCGCCTTCGCGTTGACCAAACGCGCATCAGTCGCCATCCCGCCGTCGCCGTTCCCACCCTCGTCGCCACCACCAGCCAGCGTGGTCAACAAGTAGGACTGGGCAATTAAAGGCAAACTAGCAAACAAAAGAAGGCGCATCGCACTATTCCCAATGCACGTACCATACCAACCTCCGCGCTGCGTTATGCTCTACCCATGCGCCTCGGCCTCTTCCTCGCCTGCAGCATCAGCGCAGTAATCGCTCAACCCCTCGGCCAGCTCCCCAAAGGCAAAGTCGTCCTCATCGCCCAGCCCCACCACGACGACCACACCACCGATTACGGCATGGGCGGCGTCATCGCCCGCTTCGTCGAAAGTGGCTACAAAGCCATCTACATCCGCGCGTCAAATGACGAAAAAGACGGCGCCAACAGCTACGGCGTCAACGACATTACCAACCTCAAGGAAACCCGCGACGCCGCCAAAACTCTCGGCATAGACGAAGTCATCAGCCTCAACTGGCGCAATGACTTCATGAACCCCATCCCCCTCAACGAACTCCGCGAACAGCTCATCCTTCTCATCCGCAAATACCAGCCCGAAGTCGTCCTCGGCCACAACCCCTGGGAGCACTACCAGAAGAACCCCGACCATCGCCAGGTCGCCCGCGCCCTCGTCGAAGCCTACTGGCTGGCCGGGCTCGATACCGTCCACCCCGAACACTTCAAACTCGGTCTCAAGCCCCACGCCGCCCGCCACTTCTACGGCAAGGGCCGCCTCGATTGGGGCCTCGGTCAAATCTCCAACGTCGCCCTCGAACTCAACGAATCTCAGGTGCAAAAGAAGGAACGCGCCATCGCCGCCCACCGCAACGTCTATCACAGCCCCGGTCTACGCCGTGCCACGCAGGCCCGCCTCGCCGCCCAGGGCCAGCACATCCCGGAGTTCGACACCGCCACCGATGACGACGCCAGCGACCTCAATCTCCATTGGTGGATGAATCACAACTCCCGCGGAATCGGCGCCAAGGCCGGCGTCAAATACGCCGAAGATCTCTACTACATGGACGCCACGTACCACCTCCCCGGCCTGAAGAACTACATCGAAACCAACGCGAGGAAACTCCCATGATCCTCGCTCGCCGCGTCTTCCTCCAGCTCCTCGCCGCCAAGCCCAAGCCAACGGTCCTCATCGTCGCCTCTGACGCCGGTTGGCTCGAATGCGCCGGCGGGGCCGTCGCGGCCCAGATCGCCAACGGGGCGAATGGCGTGTTAGTCCGCGTCGGCAACGACGAGAAGGATTCAGTCGGCCTCACCCCCGAAGAGACCGCCCACCGCAACCGCCAGGAATCGGAAGCCGCCGCCAAGCTCCTCGGCATCACCGAAACCATCTCCTTCGGCTACCGCAGTTCAGAACTGAAGGATGTCCCCCACACCACCATTCGCGACCGCATTATCTTCCTCATCCGCCATCACCGCCCCACGGCCCTCTTCTTCCCCAACCCCCATACTGAGCACGACCGCAACCTCGACCGCTACTACGTCGGCGCCGCCGCCGAAGACGCCTGGCACTGCGCCCGCTACGCCAACTTCCTCCCCGCCGCCAACCTCCCGCCCCACATCGTCCCCGAAGTCCACTACTACGCCCCTCCCACCGACCCTCGCCGCCGCGAACCCGAATCCACCGCGACGTTCGTCCCCCAGCCCCGCCAAATCGACATCTCGAAGACCTTCGCGACAAAACTAGCCGCGGCCCGTGCGCTCCGCACCATCAACCGCGCCACCGCTACCCGCCTCAAGCAAACCCTCCAAGCCGAAGGCCGCCGCCTCCCGCTGCTCGACACCATCACCCAACAATCCATCGACAAACTGGTGGAAGAAAACCTCCGCGGCCTCGCCGCCATCAGCGCCCAAGGCACTGCCTACCAACAGGCCGAAGAGTTCCGCTACGCAGGGATCGAATATGGCATACCCACGAAATATCTTCGCTAACATCCTCCTCTGTGCCGTGGCGGCGCATGCGCAGGAATCGCCCAACACCATCGTGGCCATCAGCGCCACCGGCGGCGACTACATCAAAGGCGCCGGCGGAACCCTCGCCCGCTTCATCGCCGAAGGCTTCCAGGTTTATGTCATCCAGGTGGGCAACGACGAAAAGGTCAGCCTCAACCTCGGCCCCGCCGAAACCCGCCTGGCCAACAATGCCGACGCCCTTCGCGCCGCCAAGGCTCTCGGCGTCACCGAGGTCATCAACCTTAACAACAAGTCCGGCGAACTCAGCCAGCTCTCCAGCAACGAACTCCGCAACCAGCTATCGACGCTCATCCGTTTCTTCAAACCCCAGAAGCTCTTCCTGCCCGATCCCTTCATCCACTACGACCCCGACTGGGACCAGTTCTGGACCGCCCGCGCCGCCGAAGAGACGAACTACTCCAACAGCGCCGTCTTCCTGGCGGAGCTGAGCCGAATCGGCATCAAGGGCCACGGTGTCCCAGAGACCTACTACTACAGCGCCCGCCGCCCCTACCGCCCCGGCGAAGGCGGCCACAACGGCGCCCGCCTGGAAGCCATCGACATCAGCCGGACGCTGCAAACAAAACTAGCCGCCGCCGCCGAACTCAAAACCACCAACCGCGCCTACGCCGAACACGTCCGCGAGCGTCTGACCCAAGCCGGCAAACCGGCCACAAACGTCGACGAAACCGTAGTCACCGAACTCCTCACCGAACTCGCCCAATTAATTGGTGCCAGGCACCAATTAACGTCCGGCGAAGAGTTCAACTACCACGGCGCACCGCCCGGGACAAAACAGCCCATCGCCCCCTGGCTCCAGGAACGCGCCAAACCTCTACCCAAGTAACGAGACGCCCCCATGGAAACCGAACTCACCCGCCGCACCCTCCTCGCCACCGCCGCCGCTGCCACAACCGTATCAGCTGCCTCCCCGGCGACTCCCTCCGTCTACGCCAGTCTCGGCATCCGCCCCGTCATCAACGGCGTCGGCGTCGTCACCCACCTCGGCGGCTCACTGATGCACCCCGAAACTCTCAAGGCCATGACCGAAGCCGCCCGCTGCTTCGTCCCGCTCTCCGAACTCCAAACCAAAGTCGGGGCCCGCATCGCTGAACTCCTGGGCGCCGAAGCCGCGATGGTCACCAACGGTTGCGCCTCCGCTATCACGATGGGCACCGTTGCCTGCGTTGCCCTCGGCAACCCGCAAGCCCTCAAAAGCCTCCCCGATACCACCGGCCTCAAAAACGAAATCGTCCAGCAGAAATCCCACCGCGGCGGGTACGAACAACAGATGCTCCTCGTCGGCACCAAGATCATTTGGGTCGAAACGAAGGAAGAGCTCGAACGCGCCATCAACCCCCGCACCGCCATGCTCTTCTTCTACAACGAAATGGAGCCCGAAGGGAAAATCAACCGCCACGAATGGATCGAAGTGGGCAAGCGCCGCGGCGTTCCCACGTTCAACGATGCCGCCTCCGACGCCACCCCCCGCGAACGCCTCTTCCAATACCAGAAGGAAGGCTTCGACCTCGTCGCCTTCTCCGGTGGCAAAGCCCTCCGCGGCCCCCAGTCGTCCGGCATCCTCATGGGCCGCAAAGATCTCATCGCCGCCGCCACTCCCGGCTTCACCCCCTTCGCCGGCATCGGCCGGAATATGAAGGTCGGCAAGGAAGAGTTGATCGGCCTCCTCACAGCCCTGGAACGTTATCTCAAAGCCGACCACGAAGCCGAATACAAAGAACTCGAAACCCGCGTCAAAGACATCCGCGACGGCCTCGCCCCCATCAATGGCGTCACCACCGAACGCTACATGCCCCCTATTGCCAACCACGTCCCCCACGTCCTGGTCACCTGGTCCGAATCGGTCTTCCCCTACAAAACCGGCGACGTCACCAAACAACTCCGCGACGGCACTCCCTCCATCGCCGTCTCCGCCTTCGGCGAGCGCAAGCTCAAAATCTCCCCCTGGATGATGCAACCCGGCGAACACAAAATCGTCCTCACCCGCCTCCGCGAGATCTTCCAAAAGGCCTAATCATGCGCCCCCTGCTCCTGCTCGCCGCCATCGCCACTCTCTCTGCCCTCGAACGCCCCGGCGTCGAATTCAAAATCTACCAGTTCCCCGCCAATCAGATCCCCACCATCGACGGCAAATCCACCGACTGGGCCCAGGTCCCCGCATCCTACGCCATCGGCATCGATCAGCTCAAAGACACCGTCCACAACTCCAACATCAACAAAAAGGATCTCGACGTCACCGTCAAAGTCGGCTGGGTCAAGGGCCTCAACCGCCTCTACGTCCTCTACGAAGCCACCGACGACTACTGGGACTTCCGCCGCGCCGATCGCCACAACGACATCTTCGAACTCGTCGTCGATGGCGACCTCTCCGGTGGCCCGCTCATCTCCACCCTCCACCCCCACAAAGACCTGCCAAAGGGCGTAGCCTTCCAGACCTTCCACGGTGTACACGCGCAGAACTATCACATCTTCACTCCCGCCCCCGACCGCGATTGGGCCTTCGTCTGGGGCTGCCAGCCCTGGATCAAGGAGCTGCCATGGGCCAACGCCGCCTACGACTACAACTTCCAACACGGCCAGTCCGGCAAGCTCACCCTCGAATT
>CAMATG010000183.1 GCA_945860645.1 Candidatus Sulfopaludibacter sp. SbA3
CGTAATCGAAACCGCCACGGCCACCGAAGGCCGCCGCGACACACCGGCCACCCGCGCCCCGCGCCGCGTCAGTTCCAATGCCAGCGCCGCGCCGATCCCGCTCGACGCTCCCGTGAGAAATATGTTGCTGCCTTCTATCCGCAAGCGAAGCGATAATACTACCATGCCGGACGCAGTGCTGCCCCTGTTCCCCCTAGGCCTTGTGCTCTTCCCGCGCACCAGCCTTCCGCTCCACATCTTCGAGGAGCGCTACAAACTCATGATGAACGAATGCCTGGAGAACGGCCGCGAGTTCGGCGTCGTCCTCACCGTTGAAAAGGGCATCGCCTCCGTGGGCTGTTCGGCGCGGATCGACCGCGTCGCCAAGACCTACGACGACGGCCGGATGGACATCGAAACCACCGGTTATCGCCGCTTCGAGATCGCCTCCCTCGATGAGCACCAGCCCTACCTTTCCGGCGAAGTCTCCTACTTCGACGACGACTTCGACCTAAGCCCTACCCCGGACTCGCTGATCCACAAAGCCATCGCCGGCTACTACGCCATCCGCGCCCTGAAGTCCGGCGAAGACCTGCCCGACCCCAACCTGAACGACCACCAAATCAGCTTCCAACTCGCCCAGGCCATCACCGACGTCCACTTCCGGCAAACGCTGCTCATGTCCCGCACCGAGTCCGACCGCATCAAACGCCTGGCTGAGTACTTCCCCCTGACCGCCGCCCGGGAACGCCGGAAAGAACACTTCCGCACCCTGGTTCCGCGCAACGGCCACGCCCGCCTCCTCCCCAGCTCATGACCCGCCAGCACCTCATCATCGACGCCGACGATACGCTCTGGGAGAACAACATTTTCTTCGAAAAGGCGTTCGACGAATTCGTCGATTTTCTGAACCACTCCCATTTGACGCCGCCGCAGGTGCGTGACGTTCTCGACGCCATCGAGGCCGTCAACGCCAGGATCCACGGCTACGGCTCTAAGAACTTCGGCCGCAATCTCATTCAGACGTACGAGAAACTCGCCCAACGCCCCATCGCCCCGGACGACCTGGCGACCATCGTCGGCTTCGCCGAGAATATTCTCAACCACCCCATCATCCTCCGCCCCGGCGTCGACGACACGCTCGCCTACCTCCACGAACGCCACGAGATGACGCTCTTCACCAAAGGGCACCCCGACGAGCAGCGGATGAAGATCGACCGCAGCCACCTGGCCCCCTTCTTCCACCACGCCGAGATCGTAAAGGAGAAGGACGTCGCGGCCTACCTGCATCTGGGCGCCGCCAAGGCCTTCCACCCACCCAAAACCTGGATGATCGGCAATTCGCCCAAAAGCGACGTGAACCCGGCCCTGGCCGCCGGGTATAACGCTGTGTTTCTGCCCCACCCCCGCACCTGGATTCTGGAGCGGGAGGAACTGGCCCAACCGCAGGTCCCGACCCGGTTGCTCGTCCTGGATCACTTCGGCCAACTCCGCGAACATTTTTAGCATCGGGAGGCGCGATATACTGCCTAGTCTGCCTGTACAGTAGAGTATTCAGAATGCGAAGTTCGTTCTCTTTCGCAATCGCCGTTTTAGCCGCTCTCGGCTCGGCACCGTCGGCGCGTCCGGCCTCCATACCGGAAGGACACGTCGTCGAAATTCGTCTCAGTCAGGAAGTCAACTCGTTTTCTTCCGCGGCGGGTTCGGCCTTTCGCGGCGTTGTTGTCTCCCCTGTCTCCGTGAATGGGAAAGAACTCGTGCCTGCTGGTTCGATTGCGCACGGAATCGTCGAGCAAGTTCGCCGCGTCGGCCTTGGTCTGGTGCGGGAACGGGCGACGCTCGGCCTCCGCATCGCCGAGATCGAACTGCCCGACGGCCGCCGCATCGCAACCCCCAGCGAGATCACCGAACTCGAGAACGCCCGTGAAAGCATCGACAAACGCGGTCGCATCCTGGGCATTCGGTCCACCGATACCCCCGGCTACCGGGCCACGGGCCTGCTCACCTCGCTTGCCTCTGTGGAGCCCATCGCGATGCTGTTCTCCAGCACCGTCTTCGCTACCGTGCTGCGTTTCAGCGAACCGGAGATCCGGCTCACACCCGGCGCGGAATTCCGTATCCGGTTGACCGCCCCCGTCGAGGCGGGCGAAGGCTTCGAGGCTCCCATCGGCCCCGTCTCCACCGGTCCCGAGGACCGCCGCGTCCTGCTCACCACCATCCCCCACATTCCCTTCCGCACCCGCACGCTGCAGGGGGCCGACTCCGACTTTACCAACCTGGTTTTCATCGCCTCCGAGGACGCTCTGACGCGCGCCTTCGCCGCCGCGGGCTGGCATGTCCCAGAGAACGTCTCCGCCGCCTCGCGCTACCGCACGCTCCGCGCCGTCGCCGAAAGCCAGGCCTATCAGGCCGCTCCCATGTCCGTCCTCACTCTCGACGGCCAGGATCCTATTCTGAACCGGACCAAGTCTCTCAACAGCTTCGCCCGCCGCCACCACATCCGCATCTTCGCCACCAAGGAAACCTGGAACGGCGAACCCATCTTCACCGCCTCTTCCACACAGGATTCCGCCATCGGCTTCTCCATGAAGGAGAAGGGCTTCGTTCACCTGATCGACCCATGGATCGACCGCGAACGAACCAAAGTTTTCGACGACCTTGCCCTAACCGGTTGCGTGACTGGCGCCGAACTCGTGGCGCGCCCCTGGATGCCTCGCGACGCCACCAACGCCACCGGGGACCACCTGGTCTCCGACGGCCAGGTTCTCGTCGTTCGCCTGGACGATTGCGCCAATCCGCACCGCGCCGAAGACGCGGTGGCGCCAGCCCCGGGCCCCCATCGCGGCAACGCCATCATGCGCGCGAGCCGCCGGTTTTTCCTCACCGCCCGCAACGACGTTGTACGCGGCAACATCGGCTACCAGAGCGTGGCCTACACCGCCGCCGCGATCAAGCTCATGCGCCGCAGCCCTGGCAAAACCGGCTCCGGCACGGACGACATCACTGCTGTCCCGCACGACGCCTTCGGCTCTCCTGATGAAGAGGCCCGGCGCGTGAAGATCCTGCCGGACCCGCCCTCGGTCGACGCCGGTTGGTCCTCCTCCTTCGTCGCGCCCGCCTCCCGCCGCGGTGCCGCCAAGCCGGCCTCCAGCCGCGAGTGGGCTCCGCCCCACATGGAGCTGACCTTTCAGATTGGCCAGGGCTGCTTCGGCCCCCGCACGCTGGGCGCGGAAGGCCTGCGCATCACATTCCGCCCCGAGGAAGGTGGCATTCAGCAGACGACCGTGCACGCCGCAAACACCGTCCGCCGCGGCCATCAGGTTGGCGGCGCACTGACCGTCAATTCGCACCGCTGGGTTTCCCATGAGATCGGGTTCCTCTATCAGCGCGGCCATTTTGAGCCCGATCTGTCTTCCGACGATCCGGCGACGGACGCCAAGCTCAGGACCGACTTCCGCGACCAATCCGCCGGCCTGCTCTCCCGCCAGTTCTCCTACAACACGATCGTCCATCTCCGCCCCCGCGAGAGCCGTTGGAGCCCTTACATCGCCATCGGCCCAGCCATCGCCCTGACCAATCTCACCGATGCTCCCTTCCAGCGCGCCCGCGGCATGTTCCGACTAGGCTTGTCGAACGTCGGCATGATGCGAGCCGCCTACAATTTCAACTCTGCTCCGCCTCTCCAGGGCGGAGGCATCTTCCAGGGCATCATCCAATACGGCGGCGGCTTCAAATACCGTGTCCACCCGCGCTGGACGTACCGCGCCGACTTCCGCACCGGTCTGAGCGGCCATCCCAATTTCCTGGGCCGCTCCCTCGCCCGCGACCCGGGCGCCCTGGAAGCCGGCGGCCCCGCCCGCATCGAAGCCATCAGCGGCGCTTCCAGCGGACTCCTCCACCAGCGCCGCATCTCCTCCGGCTTCTCCTTCACCTTCTAACCCGGATTTCCCCTGGTACCGGGTAACCAGGGAAATCCGTAGTTTCGGAATTACCCTATACGTCCCGTACGCATCGAAACGTAATATTCGTCGTCGCCGAATCCGGGGTATTCTTCGTCCTCGCCGCCACCCGATAGCGATTGCAGTAACTCTTATGACAGAGATACGAGCCGCCCCGCATCGATTTATTCGTCCCCTGCGGCGGCCCCACCGGGTTCTTTCGCGTCGAATTCAGGTGCCAAAACGGCTCAAACCAGTCCCCACACCACTCCCAGGCATTTCCGACTACCGAATACAGCCCATACCCATTGGCCGGAAAAGCCCGTACCGGCGACGGCGCCGTATACCCGTCATCCCCTAAATCACTCAACGGAAATTCCCCCTGCCAGATATTGCAAAGGTGCTTCCCCTCCGGCGTCAACTCCGATCCCCACGGATACGTCTGCTGTTCCAATCCCCCCCGCGCCGCAAACTCCCACTCCGCCTCGGTCGGCAACCGCTTCCCCGCCCACGCCGCATACTCGGCCGCGTCATTCCACGACACCTGCGTCACCGGCATCTCCATCCGCGCCGCAATCGACGAATCCGGCCCCTCCGGCCGGTCCCACTTCGCCAACGGCACCTTACACCACCACGGCACCGCCAACACCGTGTCCTCCACCAATTTCTTATACCGCTCCGGTTCCAGATGCCCCTGAAACACAAACGACCACCCGAACCGTTCCGACTCCGTCACAAACCCCGTCGCCCGCACAAACTCCGCAAACTGCGCATTCGTCACCGGCGTCGCGTCCACATAAAACGGGTCCAAATGCGTCTCCCGCACCGGACCCTCCCCGTCGGCCGGAAAACCCTCCCGATCCTCCGTCCCCATCAGGAACGGCCCGCCGTCCAACTTCACCATCCCATCCACAGACCCCGTCCGCACAATCCGTCGCTCCACGCTCATCCGCTGGGAAATCGCCAGTTCATCCGCCCGCGACTTGCTCGGCACGCAGCACGGATTGATCCCCACCACGTTGAACGGATTGCTCACGGCCGCTTCACCGTCTTCACTTCGGCCTTCGCCCGCAGCGCGTCCACGTAGTCCTCCAACGCTTTCTCCTGCTGCTCCCGCATCAGCGCCCCTTCAATCTGCGCCTTCACATCCTCCAACGGCCGAACGCCTTCCGGCTTCATCTCATGCACCGTCGCAATGTGCCATCCGAACACGGACCGGAACACATCGCTCACCTGCCCCGGCTTCATCGGGAACACAATGGCCTCGAACTCCTCCACCATCTCGCCCGGAGGAAACCATCCCAAACTCCCGCCCTGCCCCGCGCAATCGGAATACTTGTCGGCCACTTCCGCAAACGGCGCGCCACTGGCCAACGCCGCCTGCGCCTCCCGGATCACCTCCAGCGCCGCCGCCTCGTCCTCCCCCTCGCCCACGTTCTTCACAATGTGCGAAGCATGCACCATCGGCGGCGTCTTGAACTCGTCGCGATTCTTCTTATAGAACGCGACAACGTCCTTCTCCTTCGGCTTCGGCACCGCGTCGCCGACCTTCCGGATCAGCCGTTCCACCCGAATCTGCGCCTCAATATCGGCCCGCGCGGCGTCCTTGTCCACCCCGGCGCGCGTCGTCCCGGCCTCGCAATTTTCCAAATCCCCCGCCGGCGGAAACATCTCCGTCAGCCGTTCTTCCACTTCCTCGGCGGGCACCGGCTCGCCATCGGCCATCGCCACCTGCCGCAGCAGCACGCGTTCAATCACGTTCTCCCGCGCCCAATCCCGCAGTTGCATCTCCCGCGCAATCGGGTCCATGTCCTGCATCATCTCTTCGTACCGGGGCCGCATCGATGCCGCTTCCTGCCGGATGATCACGTCATCCACGTATTCGCCGTTAATCTGTAATCCCATTCCGTTGCCCCTATTGTATAAACTGCCGCTCGGCGATCGCCGTCAATTCCCGCACCACCCCCGCCACGCCCGGGTCATCGATACGGTTCCGAAACTCCCCGGCATCCCCGGCCAAGTCAAACAACTCACTCCGCCCCCACGGCAGATAGTTCAACTTCCACTTGTCCGTCCGCACCATTCGCAGCGGCGCCTTCCCCACATACCGATCGTCTTTCGTAAACACGTTCCGGCAGAACCAATACTCGGAATACGCAAACTCCCGCGCCCCGTACCGCCGCCCCCGAATCAGGTCCGCAAAGCTCCGCCCGGCCAACCCCTTCACCGCGCCCAGCCCGCACAGCTCCGTCAGCGTGGGGAACAAATCGATCTGCTCAATGATCTGCGTCTTCACGCCATTCGCCCCATCCGGCACCGCGATCAACAGCGGCACCGCCACCGACTCTTCAAACATATTGTGCTTCGTCCACATCCGGTGCGCCCCGCCCATCTCCCCGTGATCGGACGTGTAAACCACAACCGTATTCTTCTCCAATCCCAACTCCCGCAAGGCATCATAAACCCGCCCCACATTCGCGTCCATCTGGCTGACATTCCCGTAATACCCCGCCAGCGACCGCCGCGCCGCCGCGTCCGTCTGCTGATACCAACCCCGCTCCTTCGCCCGGATCAGATGTCCCTCGAACCCGCCCGTCAAATCATCCGCCGGCCGCGGCGGCAGCACCATCTTCACCGGCTCATACATATCGAAATACTTTTTCATCGGCCGAAACGGCGTGTGCGGCTGCACGAACGAGGCCCACAAACAAAATGGCTTCCCCTTGTTCGCCCGCAGAAACTCCACCGCCCGATCCGCGAACCAGTTGTCCTCGAAGAACCGCTCAGGCAGGTCCAGCCCTTCCCCTTCAATCCCGCCCGCGTCGCCGGCCAGTTTCTTCCGCTCCTCCGCCGTCAACGTGTGATGAAAGGATTGTTCATTCAGCCGATGATCAAACCCATGCTTCCGCGTCTCGTCGACGAAATGCATCTTCCCGATCGCTCCCGTCGCATACCCCCGCCCCCGGAAGTAATGAGCGATCGTCGGAATATCATCCCGCAGCGCGTCCTGCAGAATATGCGCCCCGTGCGTGTGCGCATACTGTCCCGTGATCATCGAACCGCGCGACGGAACGCACACCGGCGAATTGCAGTACGTACTCGTAAATCGCATCGCCCGCCGCGCCAGCCCGTCGAGGTTCGGCGTCTTCACAATCCCGTGCCCGTAACACCCGCTGGCCGCCCGCTGGTGCTGGTCCGACATCAGGAACAACAGGTTTAACTTTTGGCCCCTCGCCAGGGCCGGAATAGCCCCGGCTTGCAAAATCTGGCGTCTGGATAGTTGCGGCATGACCTTCGCATGTTACAACGAGCGTATGCGCCTTTTTTCCAAGCTGCGCGCCCTAACCCTGGGCGCTCTCCTCGCCGCCACGGCATTCACCCAGCCGGCTGGCAAGATCGAGATCAACATCCCCTTCGAAAAGTTCGTCCTGCCCAACGGCCTGACGCTCATCGTCCATGAGGATCGCAAAGCCCCCATCGTTGCCGTCAACGTCTGGTACCACGTCGGTTCCAAGAACGAAAAACCCGGCAAAACCGGCTTCGCCCATCTCTTTGAACACCTCATGTTCAACGGCTCCAAAAACTTCAACGACGACTATTTCCAGGCCCTCGACCGCTTGGGCGCCACAGATCTCAACGGCACCACCAACACCGACCGCACCAATTATTTCCAAAACGTCCCCACCGCCGGCCTCGATCAAGTCCTCTTCCTCGAGTCCGACCGCATGGGCCACCTGCTCCCGGCCATCGATCAGAAAAAACTCGATGAACAGCGCGGCGTCGTCCAGAACGAAAAGCGCCAGATGGAAAATGAGCCCTACGGCATCGCCTACGAACTCATCACCAAAGCGACCTTCCCCCCCGGTCACCCTTACTCCTGGACCGTCATCGGCTCCATGGAGGACTTGAACGCCGCCTCGCTCAAAGACGTCCAGGAGTGGTTCAAGGCCTACTACGGCGCCTCCAACGCCGTCATCGTCATCGCCGGCGACATCGACGCCAAGACCGCCAAACAAAAGGTGGAAAAGTACTTCGGCTGGATCCCGCCCGGCCCCCCGCCGGTCCGCCATACCCAATGGGTCGCCAAGCGCACCGGCACCCAGCGCCAGGTTGCCCAGGACCAGGTCCCGCAGTCTCGCATCGAGAAAGTGTGGAACGTGCCCGGTGCCAACACGCGCGAAACCGAACTCCTCGATCTGGCCGCCTCTGTCCTCGGCGGCGGCAAAACCTCGCGTTTCTATAAGCGGCTCGTCCTCCAGGATCAGCTCGCCTCTTCCGTCATGGTCTTGAACGAAACCAGCGAAATCGCCGGGCAGTTTCACGTCGAAGCCACCGCCCGCCCCGGGGTCGAACTCTCTAAACTCGAAGCCGCCCTCGACGACGAGTTCAATAAGTTCCTCCACACCGGCCCCACCGAACAGGAACTGAAGCTCGCCAAGACCCAGGCCCTCGCCGGCTTCCTCCGCGGTGTCGAACGCATCGGCGGCTTCGGCGGCAAGTCCGACGTTCTGGCCAACTGCGAAGTCTACGCCGGCAATCCGGGCTGCTACAAGAAGTCGCTCGAGATCTTCGAAAAGGCCACTTGGCCCGAAGTGAAAAACACGGCCAATCAATGGCTGCGCGACGGCGTCTACATCCTCGAAATCCATCCGAAAGCCAAGCTCAAGGAAGCCGGCAAGGATACCGACCGGTCCAAGCTCCCCCCCGGCGGCGCGCCGTCCACCCTGCGCATCCCCACCTCCCAGCGCACCACGCTCTCCAACGGCATGAAGGTCGTCCTCGCCGAACGGCACGAGACCCCGACCATCAACCTCGCCCTCCAGTTCGACGCCGGTTACGCGGCCGATTCGCTCGCCATCCCCGGCACCGCCTCCATCGCCAACCGGATGTTGCTCGAAGGCACCGCCAAACGCACCGGCCCGCAGATCTCCGAACGCAACGCCGAACTCGGCGCGCAGATCAGCGCCAACGCCAGCCTGGACACCTCCACCATCAGCCTCTCGGCGCTCAAGATGAATCTCGACGATTCGCTCGAACTCTACGCCGATGTCGTCCGAAACCCCGCCTTCCCCGTAGCCGATTTCGACCGCGTGAAGAAGCTGCAACACGCCGGCATCCAGCGCGAAAAGGCCGAACCGAACGCACTCGCCCAGCGCATCCTCCCAGGGCTTATCTACGGCGCCAATCACCCCTACGGCCAGCCGTTCTCCGGCTCCGGCACCGAGTCGAGCCTCGCCAAAATTACCCGCGATTCCGTCGCCCAGTTCCACGCCTCCTGGTACAAGCCCAACAACGCCACCCTGTTCATCGTCGGCGACACTACCCTTGCTGAAATCAAGCCCAAGCTCGAAAAACTCTTCGGCGACTGGAAAACCGGCGAAGTACCGAAGAAGAACATCGCCCAGGTCCAACACCGCGAAAAGACGACGGTTTACCTCATCGATCGGCCCGGCGCCGTGCAGTCCGTCATCATAGCCGGCCAAGTCGCGCCGTCCCGCAACAACACAGACGAACCCGCCATCGACGTCTTTAACTCGCTCCTCGGCGGCTCCTTCGTCTCGCGCCTCAACATGAACCTGCGCGAAGACAAGCACTGGAGCTATGGCGCCTTCACCACCATCATCGGCGCCCGCGGCCAACGCTCGTTCCTCGGCATCGCCCCCGTCCAAAGCGATAAAACCTCCGAATCCCTCGCCGAAATGGTGAAGGAGTTCCGCGACGTTCTCCGCTCGAAGCCGGTCACCGAC
>CAMATG010000184.1 GCA_945860645.1 Candidatus Sulfopaludibacter sp. SbA3
TGGGGATGGACGGGTGGATTTGTGGGCGGTGAATGGCAAGGGGATGCTGGTTCGGCGGCGGAACACTACGCCGGTGGCGAATTGGATCACGGTGGCGTTGGAGGGCGTGAAGAACGCGAAGTTAGCAGTGGGTGCGGAAGTGGAAGTGAAGGCGGGGGCGTTGTACCAGAAGCGCTTCTACACGGGAGCGCCGTTGACGTTTTCCCTCGGCACGCATCTAGCGGCCGATACGGTGCGGATTACGTGGCCGAATGGGCTGATCCAGAACGAGACCAGGCAGGCCGGCCGGCGGGCGTATCTGTACAAAGAGGCGCAGCGGCTGTCGGGGTCCTGTCCGCATATCTGGACGTGGAATGGGCGCGAGTTTGAGTACATTACCGACGTGCTCGGCGTGGCGCCATTGGGGGCTTCTTCGGGTGACGGGCAGTATTTTCCGACCGATCACGACGAGTACATTCAGATTCCGGCGCGGGCGCTGGCGGCGCGGGATGGGAAGTATGAGATCCGGATTACCGAGGAGTTGGCGGAGGTGGCGTATTTGGATCAGGTGCAGTTGATTGCGGTCGATCACGCGGCGGGCGAGCGGTTGTTCGTGAACGACAAATTCAAGGCGCCGCCGTTTCCGGAGTTCCGATTGTTCGGGGCGCGGCGGCGGATGGAGGCGCGGCGGGATGGGGATGTCTATGACTTCGGCGCGGCGGTGCCGCGGCGGGCCCTGTTGGTGCTGACGGGATGGGTGGACTGGGCCGATGGTTCCACGTTCCTGCAGGCGGCGCAGACGCGCGGGGCGCAGCTGCAGTTTCCGCGGCTGGAGGCGCAGGACGCCTCTGGCAGGTGGGTGACGGTGGTGGAGGATATGGGATTGCCCGCGGGCAAGCCGAAGACCATCGTGGTGCCTGTAAGTGACCTGCCCTCGGGGCGGTTGCGGATTGTTTCGAACCTGGCGGTGCATTGGACCGATGTATTCCTGACGCCGGACGAGGGGACGCCCGCGCACACGATGCGGGCGGTGGCGATGCAGGCGGCCGATCTGCACTTCCGCGGGTTCAGCGCGGTGACGATTGATCCGCTGCGGCGGGAGCCGGAGAAGTTTCATTACGGGCAGGTGGCGACAGCTTCGATGTGGAACCCGACGCCGGGGCAATATACACGCTATGGCGGAGTGGGGGAGTTGATTGCTACAATTGACGACCGTCTGGTTCTGATGGGTAGCGGCGATGAACTTGTGCTTCGTTTTGACGCCAACTTGCCGCCCGTGCCGGAAGGCCAACAGCGGGATTTCCTGCTGAAAGTCGATGGCTGGGCCAAGGATCGCGATCCGAACACAGCGTTTTCACAGACTGTTGAGCCACTACCACATCACCGTATGACCACCTACCCTTACGCTCCCAATGAGGCCCATCCGGGCGGCGACTGGATCCGGCAGTACAACACGCGCCCTGCGTTGCGATTGCTGCGGCCGCTGGTTAGCGCGCGATGAGAATCGCGCAATTTACGGCTGCCGCGTTCGTGTTGCTACTGGTGAACACGGCCTATATCGGGGCTTTCGCGGAGCCCACGATCTTCTACATGGGCAACGTGCTACTGCATGTGGCGCTGGGGGCGCTGGTCTATGTGCTGGCCATTCGCAGTCTGCCGAAGCCGGTGGCGGTGGTTGCCTTCGCGGTGTTCGCTACGGGCGCGTTCCTGACATGGAAAGGCGCGGTGCTGCCGAACCAGAAGGTGCTATGGGCGCATATCGGCGCGGGCGTTTTGGTGGCGCTGTTGGCTGGGTTCCATTTTCCGAAACTGCGCACGGCGACACTGGTATTGGTGGTGGGCGGCGTGGCGTTGGCGCTGCGGCCGCAGCACGAGCAGAGGATCGTGAATCCGACGGTGGTTCCGGTGTCGATGGAGGAAGAGGGCGAGGGGCCGAAGAGCCCGTTCTGGCCATCGAGCGCGCGGACGAACGTCGGTGGCACGATTCCTTCGGACTTCTTCATGGATTCGAAGCTGTGCGGCGAATGCCACAAGGACGCCTACGAGCAATGGAACTCCTCGGTCCATCACTTCGCCAGTTTCAACAATCAGTTCTACCGGAAATCGATTGAGCACATGCAGGACGTCGTCGGCACCAAGCCCAGCAAATGGTGTGCGGCATGCCACGATCATGCGGTGTTTTTCAACGGGCGTTTTGACAAGCCGATCAAGGAACAGATCAATACGCCGGAGGCGCAGAACGGGTTGGGCTGCGTGTCGTGCCACTCGATTTCGAACGTCGATTCGTCGATGGGGAACGGCGGCTTCACCATTGAATATCCGCCGTTGCATGAACTCGCCAGCAGCAGGAACCGGTACATTCGGGCGCTCGATAACTTCCTGACGTACCTGGATCCCGAACCGCACCGGAAGACCTTCATGAAGCCGTTCATGAAGAAAGACAGCTCCGAATTCTGCTCCACCTGCCATAAGGTCCATTTGGATATTCCGGTTAACAATTACCGCTGGCAGCGGGGCTTTAACGACTACGACAACTGGCAGGCCTCTGGCGTCAGCGGCCAGGGGGCGCGGAGTTTTTACTACCCGCCGAAGTCGCAGACCTGCACCGATTGCCACATGCAGATGGTGGATTCGAACGATCCCGGCAACCGGGACGGGAAGGTGCACAGCCACCGCTTCGCCGCCGCCAATACCGCCGTGGCGCACGTGAACAACGACAAGGTGCAACTGGCCGAGACGGAGAAGTTTTTGAAATCCGGGTTCATCACCGTGGACCTGTTCGCGGCGACGCCGATTCGCGGCGAGGGCGAGACGCGGCAGAAGACTGGGGACACCGGGCCGCGGTTGAATACGACCTTCGCGATCGGCGAAGAGGCCGAGAGCGTCGCGCCCGTGATGATTCGCGAAATCAACGACGTGGTGGCGCCGTTGGACAAATCCACGGCGACCTTTCAACCGGGTGATACGGTGCGGTTGGACGCGGTGGTGCGGACAAGGAAGATCGGTCACTTCTTCCCGGGCGGCACCGTGGATTCCTTCGATATCTGGTTGGAATTGACCGGTACGGACGCGACCGGAAAGACTGTTTTCTGGAGTGGGAAAGTGGACGACGACGGGAAGGGGCCGGTGGATCCCGGAGCCCATTTCTACCGCAGCTATCTGCTGGATGGCGAGTCGAACCACATCAAAAAGCGCAATGCCTGGCAGGCACGCAGTAGCCTGTATGTGCGGCTGATTCCGCCGGGTGCGGCCGATACGGTGCACTACAAAGTGCGCATTCCGAAGGATGCCAAAGGGCCGATTCAGTTTCACTTGAAGCTGAATCATCGGAAGTTCTCCCATTTCTACAATCAGTACGCGTTTAACGAGTTTCCGGAGAAGACGCCGGTGCTGCCGATCGTCACGCTGGCCGAGGCCAAGGCGAAGTTGAACGTCGCCAGCGGGCCGACGGTTTGGAAGCCGGTGGTGGAGAAGAAGGATCGCGAACGATGGAACGATTGGGGCATCGGCATGTTGTTGCAGGGCGACATCAAGGGCGCGGAATTCGCCTTCCAAAAGGTGATTGCCGCTGAGCCCGAGTATGTGGATGGCTACGTGAACGTGGCGCGGGCGTTGATTCAGGAGGGCGAGACGGAATCGGCCAAAGGGTATCTGCAGAAGGCCCTGGCGATTCAGCCGAACCTGGCGCGGGCGCACTTCTTCCGGGCGTTGGCGCAGAAGACCGATGGGGATTACGATGGCGCGCTGGCCAGTTTGGCGAAGGTCATTGAACAGTATCCGCGAGACCGCGTGGTGCAGAATCAGATCGCGCGCGTGCAGTTCCTGCGGCGTGATTTCAAGGCGTCGGTAGAGGCAGGGCGGCGCGTGCTGGCCATTGATCCGGAGGACGTGCAGGCGCACTATACGCTGATGCTGGCGTATCGCGGGTTGGGCGATGCGGCGGCGGCCGATCGTGAGCAGAAGCTGTTCCAGCGGTTCAAGGCCGATGAAGCATCGCAAGCCATTACGCAGACCCGCCGGCTGCAAAGCAAAGAAGACAACAACGAACGTCAGATGATTCACGATCACGAGTCGCCCCTGTGAAGCCTACTCTCCTACTCCTGGCCGCGCTCTCCGCGCTGCCGCAAACCGTGCAGTTCGCCGACGTCACCAAAGCCGCCGGCATCACGTTTACCCACAATGCGGGCAAGGCCGGCAAACGCTGGCTGCCGGAGACGATGGGGAGCGGCTGCGCGTTCATCGACGCCGATGGCGATGGCTGGCCCGACATTGTTTTCGTGAACAGCAAAGACTGGACGCCGCGCGGGCGGAAGTCGATCCAGGCGTTGTACCGCAACAACAAGAACGGCACGTTCACCAACGTCACCGCCGCGAGTGGCTTGGATATTGAGGTTTACGGGTTGGGCGTGGCGTTTGCCGATTACGACAACGATGGGCGCGACGATCTATACATCACGGCTCTGGAAGGCGACCGGCTGTTCCACAACGAAGGGAATTTCAAGTTTCGCGATGTGACGGCGCAGAGCGGGATTGCGAATAAGGGCTTCCCGGCCAGCGCGGCGTTTGTCGATTACGACAAGGACGGGCGGGCGGATCTGTTCGTCACCAACTACGTCCAGTGGGCGTCGAAGTCGGACGTGTTTTGTTCGCTGGATGGGTCGGCGAAATCGTATTGCACGCCGGAGAGTTATAAGGGGTTGCCGAACAAGCTGTACCGAAATGTTGGCGGTGGGAAATTTGAGGACGTGACGGCCAAGGCGGGGCTGGCGGATGCGACGACGAAATCGTTGGGCATTGCGGTGATGGACTACAACGGCGACGGGTATTCGGACCTGTTTGTGGCCAACGATACGCAGCCGAATAAGCTCTACCGGAACAATAAGAACGGCACGTTCACCGATGTGGCCGTGCAGTCCGGTGTGGCGTTTAGCGAAGACGGCGTGGCGCGCGGGGCGATGGGCGTCGATGCGCTGGACTACGACGGATCCGGCCGGATGCATCTGCTGGTGGGTAACTTCTCGAATCAAATGTTGGGGCTCTATCACAACGAAGGCAACGGCCTGTTTGTGGACGAAGCGCCGCGGAGCGCGGTGGGCAAGGCGAGTCTGTTGTCGCTCGCCTTTGGCGTTTTCTTCTTCGACTACGACCTGGACGGACGCGCCGATATCTTCGCCGCCAACGGGCACATCGAAGAAGACATCGGGCGCGTGCAGCCGAAGATCCAGTTCCGCCAGCCGCCGCTGTTGTTCCGCAACGAGGGGCAGGGGAAGTTCTCCGACGCCAGCAAGAAGCTGGGCGCGGCTTTTCAGCAGGCGCTGGTGGCGCGTGGCGCGGCATATGCGGATTTTGATCGGGATGGGGATCTGGACGTGTTGATCGCCAATAACCACGGGCCCGGGGTGCTGTATCGCAACGACGGCGGGAATAAGAACAACTACCTGTCGGTTCGTTTGCATGGGAAGGCGTCGGCTCTGGGCGCGGTGGTGCGGGTGACGACGCCCGCCGGGCGCCAATGGCAGACGGTGCATAGCGGCTCTAGTTACTGCAGCCAGAGCGATATGGCGCTGGTGTTTGGCCTGGGTACGCAGGTGACCGCGAAGGTGGAGGTGGAGTGGCCGAGCGGGAAGAAACAGGTGATGGAGAACGTGAAGGCGCGGCAGCATCTGGACATTCGGGAGCCGTAGCTTTAGACTTCCCAGAGCATGCTCCGGCGCAATCTACTCCAAACTCTTTTCACGCCGCAGGTGGCCGCCGTTGCGGCTCCGGCGGCGAATGATTTTCACTTTTCGATTCTGGGAGACCGGACCGGGTCCGCGCAACCGCAGATCTACGGGCGCACGTTGCGGGAGATCGCGATGCTGGCGCCGGATTTTGTGGTGAACGTCGGGGATTCGATCCAGGGCCACGATGACTCGAAAATCGAGGCGCAGTGGGACGAAGTAAAGGCCATCTGGGCGCGGCACCTGACGCAGAAGCACTACTCGCTCGCGGGCAATCACGACGTTTGGGATGACCGCTCGGCGGCGCTGTATACAAAGCACACGGGCTTCCCGCTTCACTATAGTTTCCGGCATCAGAACGCGTTGTTCGTGATGCTGGACAACTCGCGGACCGACGCGCTGGACGCGGGGGAGTTGCGGTTTCTGGAGGCGGAGTTGGAACGGTACAAGGGCGCATCGCCGAAGATGGTTTTCTGCCACAAACCCTTCTGGGCGGTTCCGCTGGCGAAGGGCGATACGAGCTTTCCGCTCCACGCGATCCTGAGGAAGTATGGCGTGGGGCATTTGATTTCGGGCCATCAGCACAAGTTCATTCGCACCGTGAAGGACGGCGTTGCCTACATGGCCTGCGGCAGTTCGGGCGGCGATATGCATGGCAAGTTGCTGCGCGGCGAAGGCTTTGCGCAGGGCTGTTTTTACCACCACATCTGGGCGCGCGTGCGGGGCGGGGAAGTGCGGTTCATGGTGCGCGAACTGGATGGCATGGGCGGGCATGGCCGTATGTTCGCGGCCGAAGACTGGGACGGCGCGCCGCGTTTTGATACGGGCGACCCGGGCATCGCCGGCCGCCCCGCGACATAATGGGAATTCGATTGCGACGGCTGACCTACCCGATATTGATTGCGCTCGGCATTGTGCTGATCTTCTGGAAGATCACGCTCTCCGGCCAGTTCACGTGGATGAACGGTGATGATACCGTGCAGCAGGTGCTGCCATGGCTGCAGATGCAGGCGCGCGAATGGCATCGCTGGCATTTTCCGGTATTGGATCCGTTCCACTGGGCCGGCCAGTCGCTGATCGGCCAAACCCAACCGGGGGCCGTTTTCCCTTGGAATTGGCTGCTTTTTCTGACTCCTCTCAAGAACGGGCGGCTGCAGACGGGCTATCTGAACGCCTACTTCGTTTCGCTGCACGTGCTGGGCGCGTGGGCCATGTTCTTCTTGCTTCGTAGTCTGGGCGCGGTGCGGCCGCTGGCGGCAGTGGGCGCCGTGCTGTTCGGCGGCGCTGGATTCATGGCCACCGTGGAGTGGCCGCAGATGTTGAACGGCGCGCTGTGCCTGCCGGTGGTGTTGCTCTTCTGGTTCCGATTTTTGCGCGCGCCGGGACGATGGATCTTCGCCGCACTGGCTGGCGCGGCGGGGGGCTGTTCGATCCTGGCGGGGCACCATAGCGCCCCGGTCGTCATCCTGGCCGCAGTGGCGGGCGTCACGGCGTACATGCCTTTTGAGCGGCGGCCGACGCGGCGGCGGCTCATCGATTACGCGATCGGCCTGGCTTGGTTCGGCTTGTTCTTCTTCCTGATTGGCGCGGCGCAGATTCTGCCCGCGGTGGAGTACTGGCGCGTCTCCTATCGCTTCGTAAATGCCAAGGAACCGGTGACATTCGCGCAGCAGATCCCGTATCTGATTCATCGGCATTTTTCGTTTGACCCGGCTTCGCTGCCCGGGTTGGTGGTGAGTGGGTTTCATCGCGATACGGTGCTGAACCCGTTCCTGGGTGCCTGCACCACGGCGCTAGCCGCGCTGGGCTTCTGGGCGTTTCGCACGCGGCTGTATGCGCGAATGGCACTATTTCTGGCGGTCTATTCGCTGCTGCTGGCGATGGGGGAGAACTCGCTTGTCCACGGCGTTTTCTTTGCCCGATTCCCGCTCTTCGACAAACTGCGCAATCCTTCGATGCTGCTGCTCGGCATTCATCTCTCGCTGATTGTCCTGGCCGTTTATGGGCTGGAAACGATCCGCCGTGAGCGTGTTCCGCGCGTGGGTGCCGTGTGGCTCGCGCGCGCCGGCGGCGCGGCTTTCGCGGTGCTGTTCGCGCTCTGGGCGGTGGATCCGGCGAAGGCCGCGCTGGCGCAAGGCCTAGGCCAGTTTGCGGTGTACACGTTGGCCCTGGGCTGCGTGCTGCTGGTCCCGATGGCGGGCGGCCGGCGGGTGGTGTTGGCGGCGGTGCTGACGCTGTTGGAAGCCGGCTCGAACACCACCAAAGGCTATCCGGACCGTGAGATGGGCTTCGCCAATTTCGACGCCCTGTCGCGCTACGACGACGTTGCCGCCTTCCTGAAATCCGGGCAGCACGATCTGGCGTTTCGCATCAGCATTGATGACTCGGTGGCGTTGAAAAACTTCGGCGATTGGTACGGCATTCGTCAGGTGAATGGCTTCTTGGGCATGAGCATCAACATGTTCCGCGAACAGTGGCGGCCGGAGTTGGATGGGTTGTTGGGCGCGCGCTATCACGTCGGCAAGGAAGCGCGGCGGCCGGAACAGGTGAAGCGGTTTACGGGCGTGAGCGGCGTGTCGGTGTGGGAGTCGCCGGAGTTTGCACCCATGGCCTGGACGGCGCACCGGTTTGAGCGTGTTAGCGAAGGCCAGCTGGCCGAACGCTACGTCCTCGGCTGGCCCGCCGTTCGCGAGCCCGTGTTCGCTTTGGCGGGCGCGGCGAGTCCCGCCGTCTGCTCCGGGGCGGACGAAGTCCGCTTCCAGGACATGGGCAGCGAACGCGCGTCAGTGGAAGTACAGATGGCCTGCGACGGGCTGCTGATCTACTCGTCGGCCTACCTGCCCGGTTGGGAGGCGCATGTCGATGGTCAACCTGCCGCGATCATCGAAGCCTACGGAAAACTGATGGCCGTAGCGGTGCCGAAGGGCACGCACAAGGTCACCTTCCGCTACGCCCCTCTGAGCGTGCGCGCGGGGGCGCTACTTAGCCTGGGCGGTTTGCTTGCGTTGTTTGGCTGGCTCTGGATCAGTCGACAGAGGGAACGGGGATCCCAAGGTCGGCCGCGCCCAATGGCGACATGATTGCATCCGGGCAGTAGCGGGCGATGTTTTCGCAGGCGATCTGCGCGCGCCGTACCCGTTCCTTGCTCAGCGCCACCACGGTGTTTTCCAGGTGCGTGCCGCTGGGGTACACGTCGGGTGAATTGCGCAGGCCGAACTTCAAATAGATCGGCGAGGCGATGCGGATCAGTTCCGGGATTTCGTAGTAACGCAGGAAGCCGCCGATGTTGTCGGGAGCTTCCACGTAGAAGTCGATGGGTTTGGTGATCGCCGCGCGAATGGAGGCAATTTGCGGCAGGGTGAGATCCGACGGAATGTTGATCGTATCGGCGCCGAGCCGTTCCAGCAAACGCGCGCTGGCCGGGTTGGCAGGAGCCATCATCACCGAGGTCTTGATGATCAGGTTCGATGGCAGCAGCCCCTTGGCGCGCATCTCCGACACCATTTCGAGCGAGCCCAGATCGCTCACCAGCACACTGCGAATGCCGAACTCCACGGCCCGTTCCACATCGGCCAACCCCTGCGCCAACTGGTTCGAACCGCGCTGCGAAAGGGCGATCGACTTGCCCGCCGCCGAAAACGCCTGCGCCCCGATGTCGAAGCTCGCTCGCGGCCCCAGGAACAGGTTCACCTCGATACTGTGCTTCGTCCCAATGGCAGCCATCTCGCGAATCTCGTCGTCGGTCAACAGCATGATGCCGCTGCCCTGGCTGATGCGGTGCACCGGCACGTGCCGCGCCTCCGCCTCGTCCAGCACGGCCGTCAGCGACCGCGGCCCTTCGGTGGACGGGATCTCGATGCGATACTGCCCGCCGTCAGGAAAACGGAGCGGGGAATCGGGACTGACGGGCGCGTCTTCTCCGGGCAGGC
>CAMATG010000185.1 GCA_945860645.1 Candidatus Sulfopaludibacter sp. SbA3
GCACCGCAATGTTCCGCGTGCTGCCCTGCCGCAACTGGTACCCCTCATAGGCAAAAAAGAAGAACGTCCGGTTCCGGCCGTTGTATAGCTTCGGAATCCAGATCGGTGCGCCAACGGAGGCGCCAAACTCGTTGCGCACCAACTGCGGCGGCTTCGTAAAGAAGTCCTGCCGCGCCCGCGCCACTCCAATCCCGCTGTTGCGCGCCGTCTCAAATATCGCACCGTGCAGTTGATTCGTCCCGGACCGCGTCGTCACCATAAACGTCCCCGGCCGGTTCAACTTCGCCGACGAATTATTCGTCTCGCTCCGCAGCTCCCCAATCGTGTCCAGTCCCGGCGGCCGCGCCGGTATCGATTGCCATTCCCGATTCTCCAGCACCGCCCCGTCCTGCAACAGCTCGGTCGCATACCGCAGTCCATAAACGCGCGGCACCGAACCCGATTCCACCCCCGGCGTCGTCATCCCAATCAGCGTCGTGATAAACCGCCCATTCATCGGCAGCTGCTCAATCCGCTCCCGCTCCACCACCGTCGCCAGCGTCGCGCTCGTCGTGTTCACCATTGGGGTAACATCGCCCACAGTGACCGTCGTGCTCGTCGCCCCCGGAGTCATAATGATCGGCACCGCCGCCGCCTGGCCCGCCGCCAACGTCAACGCGCCCTTCCATGTATTCATCCCAGCCAATTCCGCCGCCAACTCATACGCCCCGCTCGGCATCGACGGGAACAGGAAGAAACCCACCTCATTCGTCTCGGAAGCATACTGGCGCGCCGTGGACGTATGCGTCGCCGTTACTTTCGCTTTCGGGATCATCCCCCCGGTGGAATCGGCAACAGAGCCTTGAATATTGCCGGTACCAGTCTGGCACCAGCTAATGTAGCTAAACGTTAAAAGAAGAACCAGTATCCGCATGAAAGCCCCTCGATTTACAAACGGTTTGGTGTAGGTTAGCACAGCATTCGCAGCAGACGGCGGCGGAATTTCAAAGAATTTCACTGACTCGATGCCCACCGCCAATCCGTTTCCGTTCGATCACATAAAATAGGCGAGTGCGAATAGCCCTCCTCCTGGCCCTCCCCCTACTAGCCCAAACCAACTGGCCCGCCTACCTCGGCGACAAGGCCACGGCCCACTATTCCCCCCTCACCCAAATCAACAAACAAAACGTCAGGAATCTAAAGCAAGCCTGGAGCTTCGACACCGGCGACAAAGGCGAATTCCAATCGAACGGCCTGGTCATTGACGGCGTTCTCTACACCGCCTCCCCCAACCGCAAAGTCTTCGCCATCAACGCCCAAACCGGCCAGGAAATCTGGCAGTTCAATCCCGCCAATCACCAACAAGGCCCCATCGGCCGCCGCCAGCGCGGCGTCACCTACTGGAAAGAAGGCCCAGAAGAACGCATCTTCACCGGAGCCGGAACCTACCTCTACGCCCTCAACGCCAAAACCGGCCAACCCATCCAAACCTTCGGAACCAACGGCAAAATCCACCTGGGCGAAGGCGTAGCCAACCCCGCCCCCACCGTCCAAATTAATACCCCCGGCGTCATCTACAAAGACACATACATCGTCGGCGGCCAAACCAACGGCCCCGGCACCATCCGCGCCTACGACGTCCGCACCGGCCGTCTCCGCTGGCTGTTCAACCTCATTCCCCGCCCCGGCGAACCCGGCCACGAAACCTGGCCCCCGGAGGCCTACAAAACCGCCGGCGGCGCCTCCAACTGGTCCGGCCTCTCCCTCGACGAAGCCCGCGGCATCGTCTACGTCCCCACAGAATCCGCCCTCCCCGACTTCTGGGGCGGCGATCGTCCCGGCGCCAACCTCTTCGCCAACTCGCTCGTCGCCTTAAACGCCGAAACCGGCAAACGTCTCTGGCACCGCCAACTCGTCCACCACGACCTCCTCGATAAAGACCTCCCCACCCCGCCCGTCCTGCTCACCGTCACCCGCAACGGCAAGAAGATCGATGCCGTCGCCCAAGGCACCAAAAACGGCCTCCTCTTCGTCTTCGACCGCACGACCGGCCACCCCCTCTGGGACATTGCCGAACGCCCCATCCCAGCCTCCCAACTCCCCGGCGAACCCGGCTGGCCCACCCAACCCGTCCCGCTCAAACCCGCCCCCCTAACCCGCCAAACCTACACCGAAGCCGACGCCTCAAACATCTCCCCCACCGCCCGAGCCCAGACGCTCTTAAGGATCCGCAAATCCGGTTCCCAAGGAGCCTACCCCGCCCCCAGCCTGCAGGAGCGCATCATCATGCCCGGCTTCGACGGAGGCATGGAATGGGGCGGCGCCGCCGTCGACCCCGACGGCATCTACTACGCCAACGTCAACGAAATCCCCTGGATCTACCAAATGATCCCCACCGCCGACCCCTCCGGCAAACCGCTCACCCAAGGCGAGAGAACCTACAAAATCCACTGCGCCGCCTGCCACGGCTTCGACCGTGCCGGCGACGCCGCCAGCGGCTTCCCCGACATCCGCAACCCCAAGGACCGCGCCCAAGTCACCCAGATCATCAACAGCGGCATCGGCCGTATGCCGGCGTTCAGCGCCCTACCGGAAGCCCAACGCCAGACGCTGATCGACCACCTCTTCGGCACCGAACAACCATCGAACAAACCTGCCAACCCGACCGACCCGCCCTACGTCTTCGGCGGTTTCCGCCGCTGGGCAGATGCCGAAGGCTACCCCGCCATCAAGCCCCCCTGGGGCACGTTGAACGCGGTGGACCTCAACACCGGCGAGATCAAATGGAAGGTACCCCTAGGCGAATACCCGGAACTAACCAAGCGAGGCATCCCGCCCACCGGCACCGAAAACTACGGCGGCCCGGTAGTAACGAAAGGAGGCCTGATCTTCATCGCCGCCAGTGCCGACGAAACAATAAGAGCCTTCGACAAAGACACCGGCAAGATCCTCTGGCAGGCCAAACTCCCCTTCAGCGGCAACGCCACCCCCAGCGTCTACAGCATCGACGGCAAGCAATACGTAGTAATCTCGGCGGGCGGCGGCAAGAGCAACCGCCCCTCCGGCGGCCACATCGTAGCCTTCGCCCTCCCCTAAAACCGTGTCACACACAATTACTGTCCCACAACCCCACGGGGGACATGGCGGGCAGACCCTCCACCACCGTTCGGACACCCCGCTTGTCCAGGAACGGTGCTTGCCCGCCAAAGCCCGAAGGGCGACGGTGGGTCCCCCAAAGACGCGATACACCCCGCCAAATAGGACCCAACCCCCCCGCCCACCCCCCAAAAGACGCGACACCGCCCGCAGAAGGACAACCCGCACCGAAAGGGGGCCCCGAAAGCCCCCCTTAACCCACTACGGCGTCACCCCTGCCTTCTTCATATCCCCAGCCTTCACAATACTCAGCGCACTCATATCCACATACTTCTTCACCGCCGCGTTAATCTCCGCCACCGTCAACGCCGCCACCTTCCCCTCCATCTGCGCCCCCCACTCCATCCGCCGGCCATGATACTCATACCCGGACAGCATCCCCAACAACGCCTGGTCCTGCGTCCGCTGCACCTGCTGCGCCTGTAACCACGCCTTCTTCCCCTTCGCCACCTCTTCGGCCGAAAAGCCCTCCGTCAAAATCTTCTGGAACTCTTCCTTCACCCCGTTCTCCAACTTCCCCAAATTCTCCGGCGCCAGTATCGCGTAAACCTGCATCACGCCCCCATTCTCCTTCGTCCCCGCCCCCAGCATCGACCCCGCCCCATAGCTCCACCCCTCCTTCTGCCGCAACCGATTGAACAATCGCGAATCCGCATTCTGTCCAAAGAGGTAATTCGCAAACAGGAGCGCCGGATAACCCGGATCCTCATCCGACAAAGCAAGATTCATACCCGCCATAAACATCGCATTCGCCTTGTCCGGAGTATTGACAGACTGATTCACCGTCTCCACTTTCATATAAGAATTGGGCGTCCGCTTATACCCCTTCGGCGATTTCCAATCCCCCACTAACTCGCGCAACTGCGCCTCCACCACAACCGGGTCAAAATCCCCCACGAACGTAATAACCCCATCGCTCGTACCGCCAAAAAACTGCTGATAAAACGCCTTGCTCTCCTCCAACTTCGCCGCCTTTATCGTCGCAATGCTCTCTTCCATCGACGGAACAGCCCGAATATCGCCCTTCGGATACGGGCGCAAATGCTTCATCAGCAGCAATCCCGCCAACGCCTGCGGCTCTCGCAAACTCGATTCATAACTCGCCAGAATCGATTGCTTCAGCGTCTCAAACTCCCGCTCCTCAAACCCCGGCTCCCGCAGCACCTCCACCGCCAACTTCAACGACTCCGCCAGATTATCCCGCGTCGTCTCCACATTCGCCACGCCAAACGCAGCCGACCCGTTCACATTCAACCGCAGCTTCAACTTGTCCGCCGCGTCCTGAATCTGTTGCCGAGTCTTATTCTTCGTCCCCCGCATAAGCATCGACCACGTCAACATCGCCCGCTCCCCCGCCCCGAACAACGACTTCTCATCCCCCACCCGCAGCGTAATCCGCCCAATCACCGTATTGCCCCGGTTCTTCTTCGGCATCATCACCAGCTTCATGCCGTTCGGAAGCGTCGCCCGCTTCGTCCGCGCATCAATGTTGGCCGGAGTCGGGTCAAACACCTCCCCTTCCGCCATCGCCGCCCGTCCCTTGTAGTTGGTCACCATATTGGTAAAGTCAGGCGTCTTCGGAATCTCCGCCCGGTCCGGCCGGTCCACCGGCACAAAGGTTCCCACCGTGCGGTTGTCATCTTTCAAATACGCAGTGGCCACCCGCTGCACATCCGCCGGCGTTACCTGCTGCAACCGGTCGCGCGATAC
This sequence comes from Candidatus Sulfopaludibacter sp. SbA3, assembly GCA_945860645.1. Taxonomy (GTDB): domain Bacteria; phylum Acidobacteriota; class Terriglobia; order Bryobacterales; family Bryobacteraceae. The sequence goes on from CAMATG010000185.1 coordinate 4,846, forward strand.
AAACAACATCCGCCAATCCGCCGCAGACGCCACCTCGCTCAACGCAATCGCAATCTGCTGCGAGTTAGTCATCATCAACTCAATCTGCTTACTCAAATTGGCCTTCGCCCGTTCCACCTCTTCCTTGCTCGGCGGCTCTTTCACAACCGCATCCAAAGTGGCGTACATCGTCTTCCGGGCATCATCCAGCGATTGCTCTTTGCGCAACTGCACCCCCAACATCAGCAACCCCGGGTCCGCGCCCTGCAGCTCGAATCCAAAAACACCCGACGCCTTCTTACCTTCCACCAGGCCCTTGTACAAACGCCCCGCCGGATTGTTGCTCAGCACGGACGACAACACACTCAGCGCCTCCGAATCGGGATGAATGCCGGACGGGATATGATAAGCCGCCAGCAGTAGCTTCTCGTCCCCCACGCGCCGCACCGTCACCGTGCGCTCGCCGTCCTGCGTCGGTTCCGTCGTCCAGATCTTGTCCAGCTTACGCTCCGGCCGCGGAATCGCCCCGAAGTTCTTCGCCACCAACCCCAGCGCCTTCCCCGCGTCAAATTTCCCGGCGATTACCAGAATCGCGTTATCGGGCTGATAATACTTCCGGTAAAACCCCTGCAGCCGCTCAATCGGGACATTCTCGATGTCCGCACGGGACCCGATCGTCGTCTTGCCATAGTTGTGCCACTCGTACGCCGCCGCCTGCGTGCGCTGCATCAACACCCGCATCGGGTTATTCTCGCCCGCCTCAAACTCATTCCGGACCACGGTCATCTCTTTGTCCAGATCACTCTTGGACACCAGCGCGTTCACCATCCGGTCGGCCTCCAGCTCAATCGCCCACTGCAGGTTCTCATCGGTGGCATTCACCGTTTCAAAGTAATTGGTCCGATCCAGCCATGTCGACCCATTGAACTGGGCCCCGTGATCGGTCAGTTCTTTGATGATGTTGCCCCGGTTCTTCGTCGGTTTAAACACCATATGCTCCAGCAAATGGGCCATGCCCGTCTCGCCATAGTTCTCGTGCTTCGACCCCACCAGATACGTAATATTCACCGTCAACTTCGGGCTTGAAGCATCCGGAAACAGCAGTAACCGCAGGCCATTCGCCAGCCGGTACTCGGTAATACCTTCCACGGTCGACAGTTTCTCAATGCCACTCGGCAACGCCGCCTGCCCGGTCATCAACGCACCGGAAGATAGAGCGAGCATCACGACCGACAGACGGTGAATAAGTTTGGATTTCATGGTGGTTACTTCCCTGCAATAGAGTATCGCCGATTTCCCCACCCCCTCACCGGCGCCTCGAATGGGCAGTTCCTCCACCGCCGTTCAACCCGGTATCCAACAAAAGACATGCCCTTCAAAAACGTGAAACCGCCCGCGGAAGCGACACCGGCCGACAAAGCCTCCCCGGCGAGGAGTAAACCGCCGCGCCGCCATCCGCTCGAACCCTTCGGCGGATCGGTTCCGCGCAACTAGACCAATTCCAACCGGATCTCTCGCCCCACAGCCGTAGCGGCTTTCCGCAAGGTGCTCAGAGTGATAGCCTCATTCTCCGGGTCCAGCAACCGGTTCAGCGCCGCGCGGCTAGTCTGCATCCGCTTCGCCATCTCGGTTTTCGAAACATTTTGCTCCTTCATCGCGGCCTCAACCTGCCGCGCTAGGACACGCTTGATAGCGCAAGAAGAAGTCTCTTCGTAGATCCCCTCTTCTCGCAGCCAGCTATCGAACGACGATCCAATGTTCTTTTTCTTCATACAAAGAGCCCTCTCATTCGTTGCAGCGCCAGGTCTAAGTCAGCCTTCGGTGTTTTCTGCGTTTTCTTGATGAATGCGTGGAGAAGCACCATCTGTTCGCCGACAACACAAAACAGCACCCGAGCGATCCTACCGTGGGATAGGCTGCTCCGCACCTCCCAAAGCCCGTTTCCCATCGCGCGTACCAATGGCATTCCAATCGGCCAAGCAAACTCAACATCCTTAACGTCCTCACCAACGACCTTGCGATCCGCAATATCCAGGCGCTGCAGCCACTCTCGCACGGGCTCCCTCCCGCTGTCGGAGCGATAAAAATAAGCAGGTAGTCGTTTGACCCCTTTAACCACAGCCAACCGTATCATTTTTGATACTTTCCGTCAATCTTCCACAAACATCGCGATTGCCCCCGCCCTTCCTCTATCCCATGCCTTCTGCGGCCTGCCACAAGAGGCAACCCATACCAGCGCCAGAGAACTGATGACCCGCTCAGCTCCTCCCAACACCCCTAGGCGCAGTAGAATAAGAGCTTCGCGGAGGGCCGAGACCGGAGCCGCCGCCCAAAATGCCGGACAACGTGAACGCAACGCAAGACATACATCGAATCCGTACAGCGCCTCTCCGATGGCAATGGAGCAACAATACGAAAAATCCGCGTTTACCGAATCAAATCGACAATACACCCGAACTGACCCCTTTCCCGGCACATGGCTGACCACAACTACTTCTCAAATCTAATCTGGCAAATCGCCGATCTCTTGCGCGGTCCCTACCGTCCGCCGCAATATGAGCGCGTAATGCTACCGATGACAGTTCTGCGCCGCTTCGATTGCGTGCTGGCCTCTACCAAGGCAAAGGTACTCGCCGAGCATGACCGATTCAAGGACAAACTCAAAGGGGAAGCACTCGACGCCAAACTCAACAAAGCCGCAGGCGACCAGCGCTTCCACAACCACTCCCCGCTCGACTTCGAAAAACTCAAAGGCGACCCCGACCACATTGCCCAGCACCTGGTCAGCTATATCAACGGATTCTCGACCAACGTCCGGCAAATCTTCCAGTATTTCGAGTTTGAAAACGAAATCGAGAAGATGCGCGAGGCAAACATCCTCTATCTCGTAGTCTCGAAATTCTGCGACGTCGACCTCCACCCGGACGAAGACCGTGTTCCGAACTCCCAGATGGGGCTCATCTTTGAAAACCTCATCCGCCGATTCAACGAATTGGCCAACGAGACGGCGGGCGACCACTTCACTCCGCGCGAAGTAATCCGGCTCATGGTGAACATCCTGTTCATCCACGATGATGAGCTGTTGGCCACTCCAGGTACCGTTCGAAAGATGCTCGACCCCTCATGCGGAACGGGCGGCATGCTGGCGGAAGCTCAGAACTACTTGCGGGATCATCACGGCGGCGCCAAGCTATACGTCTTCGGCCAGGATTACAACAAGCGCGCCTTCGCCACCGCCGCCTCCGACATGCTCATGAAGGTAGTAGACCAGAACGGTGGTTCCAACAACATTCGCTTCGGCGACACCTTCACCGACGATCAGTTCACCTCCGCGCCCTACGACAAGTTCGACTACCTGATCGCCAATCCACCCTTCGGCGTAGATTGGAAGAAGCAACAGCGTGAGATCGAGCGCGAGCACGAGAAACTCGGCTATGCAGGTCGCTTCGGCGCGGGGCTGCCTCGCGTTAACGATGGTGCGCTGCTTTTCCTGCAACACATGATCAGCAAATTCGAGCCATTTCGCCCCGCCCAGCAGAAGTACGGCTCGCGCCTGGCCATCGTCTTCAGCGGCTCGCCGCTGTTCACCGGCGGCGCCGGGTCCGGCGAGAGTAACATTCGCAAGTGGATCATCGAGAACGACTGGCTCGAAGCCATTATCGCCCTGCCAGAGCAGATGTTCTACAACACCGGCATCGGCACCTACATTTGGATCGTCACCAACCGCAAGGAGAAGCGGCGCAAGGGAAAGGTGCAACTGCTCGATGCCCGCGAAATCTGGACGCCCGGCGGGAGTGAGGAATCAAAACGCAGCCTGGGGGACAAGCGCCGCCACATGACGGCGCAGCAGATTCGCGAGGTCGTCAGCATTTTTGGCAACCTCCCTACTGATGGCCTGTCAAAGATATTCGACAACGAGGACTTCGGATACACGCGCGTGACCGTGGAGCGGCCCTTGCGGCTGCGCTACCAGATGAGCACCGAAGCTAAGGCGCGCTTCCTTGAAGCCTGTCCGCACCTGCTTGATGATGTGCAAACGATCGACGCGTGTCTAGGCCGCGAACCCAACCGCGATTGGAACAACATGTGGAGCCGGGCGGAGGACCTGCTCCACGAGCGGCGTTCGCGCTGGAAGGCGCCCGAGAAGAAACTTTTCCGCGCAGTGTTCTGTGAGCGCGACGCGGAAGCCGATCCGGTCAAGCTGGACGCGGGCGGCTTCGAGCCCGATCCGGAACATCGGGATTTTGAGAACATCTCGCTCAAGGAGGACATCAACGCCTACTTCGAACGGGAAGTGAAGCCGCACGTTCCCGACGCCTGGATGGATCGCAGCAAGGATAAGGTCGGCTACGAGATCAACTTCAGCCGCTACTTCTACCAATACAAACCGCCGCGCGCACTGGAGGAGATCGACGCGGAGTTGAAGCGGGCAGAGGCGGACATTGTCCGGCTGCTAAGTGAGGTTACGGCGTGAGCTTAGCCTTCTTGGATGAACCTACTATTCCGCGCCATTGGGTGCAGAAGAAGCTCAAGTACGTGGCGTCTCTGCGAAGTGGCGACACGATCTCCTCCGAGGCCATTCGAGACGATGGCGAGTTTCCCGTCTACGGAGGGAACGGCTTCCGAGGATACACCTCTGCCTTCACACACGAGGGCGATTACGTATTGATCGGCCGGCAGGGTGCCCTCTGTGGAAATGTCAACTACGCCTCTGGGAGGTTTTGGGCTTCCGAGCACGCTATCGTTGCCGATACCAAGGGCAAAGCTA
>CAMATG010000186.1 GCA_945860645.1 Candidatus Sulfopaludibacter sp. SbA3
GCGTTGGGCGATGGTGCGGAGTTTTTGGTCGGCCTGAGTATCGTGGAGCCGAGGGCGGAGTTTTTTTCAGCGGAGTTGATCAAGCCACCTTGATTGGCGATCCAGGTGGACCCGACGCGGCTGGGCCGGCGTAACTTCCAATCGCGGGAACAAAAGCGGCGCAGCGCCCGTCAGGAAAGGAGTGGCGACGAAAACGCGAATCATCGAGGGACTGTCGCTGGCGCGCGAGGCTTCATTCGTCGTCAGTGTATTCACTCTGCTGGCGGCATGGATACCTTTCGCGGTCTCCCAAGCATTCCTCTGGAAGCGGCCGTTTCCGCCTTCGCAAGTCGAAAGTGAACTCGCTAACTGCCAAACAGACTGGCTCGCCTATCCGATGCTGGGCACAGCAGTATTCTCGGTTTTGCTCCGCGTAACCTGGCTCGTCACGGGCCGGGGCTATGCAATTCCAAGAGCCATCGGACGAACCGTCTTCGACCACACTATCTGCGCATTTCTTGCACTCCTATTGGTCGCACAAGGCAGCCTTACTCCTGCCATTCAGGCGTTAACCAGACAAGTGAATCAGCAGTGCGAGATTCTACCCTGGCCCGCATTTCTACGGCCTGTCGATCTGAGCGGACGGATCGACTATGAGGAGTGCGTCATGATCGTGACGAAGCCTTCTGCTTCCGACGGCGGTTGCAGGCGCCCGGCCATGGCGCGGATGGCTTCTTCGGGGACCTGGCGGGCGCGGAGTGCGTTCCGGCGGAGGCACTCGCCGATGGGGACATTGAAGAAAACGGCCTCGCACTGGCAGCCACTGTGTTCAGCGATTTTGATGAACGGGCGACGATGCTTGGCGGTGAGGTTGGTGGCGTCGACGTAGGTGACCGGCGCGCCGAGGGCGATGCGGTGGCGGACGAAATCGCGCATGAGGCGGAAGACCAGCGCGTGGATGGTTTGGTCCGCCGGATCGTCGCGGAGCCAGAGACGGAGTTCGTCCGACGAGATGGCTACGCCGCCTTGTTGGGCGACCCAGGTGGACTTGCCGCTGCCGGGCAGGCCCACCAGGACGACGATGCGTTGCTCAGGCAACGGTAAAGCGCTCTGCGGCGATGACGCGCGCGGCTACTTTGCGTTGGAGGGCGATGCGGTCCACCGGTTCGTACTTGGTGAAGCGCCGGAGAGCGGCCAGTTGCGTGCGGAGGGTGTCGCCATCGGCACAGGCGGCGAGCACGGTACGACCGGCGGCGGCGACTACGTCCATCGCGTCGCGGGACCAGACGTCAACCATTGCCTGAACGACTTCGGGCTCGCCCATTTTCTGCGAGCGGAGCATGGCGCTTTCCATGGCGAAGGCGTTCATGGCCATGTCGCATAGGGCGGCCAGGATCTCCTGCTGGTTTTCGAGATCGGCCATGTATTTCTGGTACGCCACGCCGAGGGCGAGGAGCGTGGCCTTCTTGGCGCCGGTGGGAAGGTCGTAGTTCTGGGGCCCGGCGAGCAGTTCGCCTTGCAACTTCTGCACGGCGGGGACGAGCGCCAACTGACCGCGGGCGGCGCGTTTCAACAACATGCCGGTGGCCAGCATGCGGTTGATTTCGCTGGTGCCTTCGAAGATGCGGTTGATGCGGCTGTCGCGGTAGGCGCGTTCGACCAGGTAGTCCTGATGGTAGCCGTAGCCGCCGTGGATTTGGACGCCTTCGTCGACGACGAAATCGAGCGCTTCGCTGGCGAACACCTTGACGTAGGAGCATTCGGCGGCGAACTCTTCGACGGCTTTGAGATGGGTCTCGGCCGCATTGGGTTGGGACCAGTTCCAATCCGTCAGCTTGCTTTCGATGAGCCCGGTAACGCGGGTGCACATGGATTCGTTGACGAAGATGCGCGAGGCCATTTCGGCGAGCTTCTGCTGGATCATGCCGAAGGAGGCGATGGGCTTGCCGAAGGCGATGCGCTGTTTGGCGTATTTGGCCGAGATCTGCAGGACGTTCTTCATGCCGCCGGTGGCGAAGGGGCCGAGCTTCAGACGGCCGAGGTTGAGGATGTTGAAGGCGATGATGTGGCCGCGGCCGACTTCGCCGAGCACGTTTTCCACGGGAACTTTGACGTTATCGAGATAGACGGGCGTGGTGGAGGAACCCTTGATGCCCATCTTCTTTTCCTCGGCGCCGGGCTTGACGCCGGGGTAGGCGCGCTCGACCAGGAAGGCCGTGAACTTCTCACCGCCGACCTTGGCGAAGACGGTGTAGAGATCGGCTGCGCCGCCGTTGGTGATCCACATCTTCTGGCCGTTCAGGACGTAGTGGGTGCCGTCTTCGGAGAGGTCGGCGCGGGTCTTGGCGGCGAGGGCGTCGGAGCCGGCCTGGGGCTCGCTTAAGCAGTAGGCCCCGACCATTTCGGCGGAGGCCAATTTGGGCAGATACTTTTTCTTCTGTTCGGGCGTTCCATAGAGAAGAATCGGCATGGTGCCGATGCCGGCGTGGGCGCCCTGCCAGGCGGCGTAGGAGCCGTCCTTGGCGAGGCCTTCGGCGACGATCAGCATGGAGTTCAGATCCATCTCCATGCCGCCGTACTCTTCGGGCACGCTGACGGCGGTGAGGCCGAGCGCGGCGGATTTGCGCAGAATGCCGACGGCGACGCCGGGCTCCTGGTGCTGGATTCGCTCCAGGTTGGGAGCGATTTCGCGGGCGAAGAACTCGTCGGTGGTGCGCGCGATGGCGCGGTGTTCTTCGTTGTAGTCTTCGGGCGTAAAAACGTCCGCCGGGGTGTAGCTTTCGATTAGAAACGATCCGCTGATTGCCATAGTCAATCTCCTCTACATGCGTTCGAAAATGCCGGCCGCGCCCTGGCCGCCGCCGATGCACATGGTGACCATGCCGTAGCGATGCTGGCCGCGTTCCATTTCGCGGAGAATGGTCGCAGTGAGTTTGGCGCCGGTGCAGCCGAGCGGGTGGCCGAGGGCGACCGCGCCGCCATTCAGATTGACGCGGTTGATGTCGAGCCCGGTTTCCTTAATGACAGCGAGCGCCTGCACGGCGAAGGCTTCGTTGAGTTCGATGGTGCCGATCTGATCAAGCGTCAGGCCGGCCATTTTGAGGGCTTTGGGAATGGCCACTTTGGGACCGATGCCCATGACTTCCGGCGGCACGCCACCGACGGCGAAGCTGACGAAACGGGCCTTGGGCTTGAGGCCCAACTCTTCGGCTTTTGCGAGCGACATGACGAGCGCGACGGCGGCGCCATCGCTGGTTTGGGACGAGTTGCCGGCGGTAACGGAGCCTTTGGCGTGGAAGACGGGCTTCAGTTTTGCCAGGGCTTCAGCGGTGGTATCGGCACGGGGGCCTTCGTCTTTGCTAACCATCGTGCGCTTGGTGACGGGCTTGCCGCCGGCGACGGTGGTGGCGGTGACATCGACGGGGATGATCTCTTCGTCAAAGTGGCCAGCGGCCTGCGCGGCGAGCGCGTTTTGATGGGAGCGGAGGGAGAAGGCGTCCTGCTCTTCGCGCGAGATGCCGTACTGTTTTTGCAGGTTTTCCGCGGTGAGGCCCATGTTGATGTAGACCTCCGGACGGTTGTCGACAAACCAGGGATTGGGCGCCAGGCGGGTGGAGCCGAAGGGCAGCATGGACATGCTTTCGGCGCCGCCGGCGATGATGATATCGGCACCGCCGGAGCGGATTTTTTCCGCGGCCATGGCGATGGACTGCAGGCCGGAGCTGCAGAAACGGTTGATGGTGACGGCGGGAACGGTGTCGGGCAGGCCGGCGCGGAGGGCGGCGATGCGGGCGATGTTGCTGCCGCTTTCGGCCTCCGGATTGGCGCAGCCCATGATGACATCGTCGATCCAGGCGGGATCGAAATCCGGGATGCGGCCGAGCAAGCCGCGAATGGCGATGGCGGCCAAATCGTCCGGGCGCACTGTGCGCAGCGAGCCCCGCGGCGCTTTGCCCACGGGCGTGCGCACGCAATCAATGATTACTGCTTCCTGCATTGGGTCTCCCTAATTCCGCAGCGGCTTGCCGGTCTTCAACATGTGGGCCATGCGCGCTTGCGTGCGCGCGTCGCCACAAAGACTGAGGAAAGCTTCGCGTTCCAAATCGAGCAGATACTGTTCGCTGACGAGCTGTTCGCCGCTGAGGCGGCCGCCGCAGAGGACGTGGGCGAGTTTTTCGCCGATGACCTGATCGTAATCGGTAATGTAGCCGCCCTGATGGGCGAGCCAGACACCTTGTTTCAACAGCGCCAAACCGCCCAGGCCGGCGACCTTGACGTCTTCGCGCGGGGTGGAGGGTTTGTAGGTTTGGGCGAGGGCGAGAGCCGCGACTTTCGCGTCCCCGATGAGGCGTTCGCCGTTCATGGAGATGCCCGCGCCAGCATCGAGGAAGCCCAGTTTACGGGCCTCTTCGGCGCTGGTGGAGACCTTGGCGTAGCCGATGGTTTCAAACACCGTCTTCGGGTTGCCGTGGCGGAGGATCATTTCCTTACAGCCGCCGCCACCGGGGATCAAGCCGACACCGACTTCGACCAGGCCCGTATACAGTTCCGCGCTGACCTGCACGCGCGGGCCGTGGAGGATCATTTCGCAGCCACCGCCAAGCGCCTTGCTGTGCGCGGCGACGACCACCGGCACGGGCGCGTATTTGATGGACATGATGGACTGCTGGAAGCGGTTGATGGCGATGTCGAGATCGTCAAACTCGCCGTCCTGGGCGAGCATGAGAACCATCATCAGATTGGCGCCGGCGCTGAAGAGTTCGCCCTGGTTGCCGATGACGACGGCCTGGAAACCCTTCTTGCATTCGTCGAAGGCGGCTTGAACCATGCCCATCTGGTCTTCGCCGAGCGAGTTCATTTTGCTGTGGAATTCGACATTGAGCACGCCGTCGCCGAGATCGATGAGCGAGCAGCCGGAGTTCTTTTTGACGACATTGCCGGCGCGTTTGGTTTCCGGCAACGAGACGACGCCGGGGCGTTCTTCGAGGCGTTTGTAGTGGCCCATGCCGAGATCAAAATAGTCCGTCCGCGGCTGGCGGCTATCGTCGGCGGAGCGGTAGAAGTTCTTCGCGCCGTGGGAGAGCATGGTTGTGATGGAGGCGGGGAGCACCAGGCCGTCGGCCTCCATGCGGCGCGCGGTTTCGGTGAAGCCGAGGGCGTCCCAGAGCTCGAACGGGCCGTAGGTGTGGGCGTAGCCCCAGCGCATGGCGCGATCGGTTTCGACGATGCGATCCGAGATTTCCGGGATGCGTTCGGCGGAGTAGAGCAGGACGTCGCGGAAGAGTTTCCAGAGGAAGTTGCCGGCCTTGTCATTGGAGGCGACGAGGGCGCGGAGGCGGGCCGGAAGGTCTTCGATGAGCTTGGCCTGTTCGACGCTCGCGAACTTCGGCTTGGCGGCGAGGGCGTATTCGTAAGTCTTCCAGTTGAGGGCGTGGATTTCCTTAGCGGGGCCGACGCGTTTGTAGAAGCCCTGGCCGGTCTTGTCGCCCAGCCAGTTGCGCTTCATCAACTCTTCCATAACCGGGTGCGGCTGGAAGCGGTCGCGCCACGGATCGGTGGGAACGAGGTTATAGAGATTCGCGCCAACGTGATACCAGATGTCGACGCCGACGATATCGATGAGGCGGCAGCTGGCGCTGTTGGGCAGGCCGATGAGGGAGCCGGTGAGGGCGTCGAGTTCTTCGACGGTGAAGTCGTCTTCGATGGCGTATTTGAAGGCCGTCGAGCCCCACATGGAGCCGATGCGGTTGCCGATGAAGTTGGGGGTGTCCTTACAGAGGACGACGCCTTTGCCGAGGCGGCGATCGATGAAATCGCCCACTTCCTGGAGCAGCGCTGGGGCGGTGGCGGGCCCGGGGATGATCTCGCAGAGGTGCAGATAGCGCGGCGGATTGAAGAAGTGGGTGCCGAGGAAGTTGGCGCGGAATTCGTCGGAGAAGCCGTCGGCGATGAGCGCGAGCGGAATGCCGCTGGTGTTGGTGGAGACGATGGAGCCGGGGCGGCGGACCTCGGCAACGAGGGTCCAGAGGGCGCGTTTGACGTCGAGCTTTTCGGTGACGGCTTCGATGATCCAGTCGCAATCGGCGAGTTTGGGGAGATCGTCTTCGAAGTTACCCGGCGTGACGAGGGCGGGCAGCGCATCGGTGAAGAAGCCGCCGGGGCGGCCTTTCCAGGCGGTTTCGATGCCTTTCTTCGCGGCCGCGTTGCGATCGGCAACGCCCGGGACGACGATATCGAGAAGCAGGGCGGGGATCCCTGCGTTGGCAAAATGCGCGGCGATTCGTGACCCCATGGTGCCCGCGCCCAGCACCGCTACCCGGCGGATAGAAATCATTCCAAATCGAGTGTAACAAGCCGCTGGAACGCGTGCGGGGGGGTATGATGTTCGAATCTATGACTCGGCAACTTTTCTGCGCGGTACTGCTGGCCGGATTGGCGATGGGCGAGACGATACCGGTGAAGGGATTGAAGAGCCCCGTGGATTTGCTGGTGGACAAGTGGGGCGTGCCGCATATCTTTGCGCAGAATACCGACGACGCGTTTTTCGCGCAGGGGTTCAACGCAGGGCGCGACAGGCTGTTCCAGATCGACCTGTGGCGGCGGCGCGGGCTGGGGCGGATGGCGGAGGTGATGGGGCCGAAGTATGTGGAGCAGGACCGGGCGGCGCGGTTGTTTCTGTATCGAGCGTCGACTGAGAAAGAGTGGGCGGCGTATGGGCCGGACGCGCGCCGGATTACGGCGGCATTTGTGGCGGGCATCAATGCCTATGTGGATTGGGTGCTGGCGCACCGGGAGCAGATGCCGGTGGAGTTCGGGCTGCTGGGATATGAGCCGTCGAAGTGGGACGTGGCCGATGTGGTGCGCATTCGCAGCCACGGGTTGACGCGGAATGTGACGAGCGAGGTGGCGCGGGCGAAGACGATGTGCGCGGCGGGCGTGGAGTTCGACGAGGCGCGGGTGAACATTGAGCCGCCGTGGAAGGTGCAGGTTCCGGCGGGGCTGGACCCGTGTTTGCCGGCCGATGTTTTGAAAGTTTTCACGCTGGCGACGCAGGCGGCGCCGTTCACGAAACCCAATAACGACGCGGCGGACGACGGGTCCAACAACTGGACGATCGGGCCGGGAAAATCGGCGACGGGGCGGCCGATCCTGGCGGGCGATCCGCACCGGGCGTATTCAACGCCGAGCCTGCGGTATATCGCGCATGTGAGCGCGCCGGGGCTGGACGTGATTGGCGCGGGGGAGCCGGCGCTGCCGGGTATTGCGATGGGCCACAACGGGACGATCGCGTTTGGGCTGACGATCTTCCCGATCGATCAGGAAGATCTTTATGTGTATGAATTGAACCCGGCGAACGCGCGGCAGTATCGCTACAAAGGCGGCTGGGAGACGATGCGCGTGGAGCGGGAGGCGGTGGGGGTGAAGGGCGGAACGGCGGTGGAGGCGGAGTTGGCATTTACGCGGCATGGGCCGGTGATCTGGGCGGACGCCAAACGCGCCTATGCGATTCGGACGTGCTGGATGGAGCCGGGGATGTCGCCGTATTTCGGGAGCATCGCGTACATGCGGGCGCGGAATTTCAAGGAGTTTCAGAAGGGGCAGTTCCGCGGCGGGGCGCCGACGGTGAACCAGGTGTATGCCGATGTGAAGGGGAATATTGGGTGGAGTGCCGGCGGGTTGACGCCGGTGCGGAAGAGCTGGGACGGGCTGCTGCCAGTGCCGGGGGATGGGCGGTATGAGTGGGAGGGGTTCGTGCGGCCGGAGCAGTTTCCGTCGGCGTTTAATCCGCCAACGGGGTATGTTTCGACATCGAATGAGATGAACATGCCGAAGCTGTATCCGTATCGGGAGCGTAAGTTGGGATTCGAGTGGTCGAACGATTCGCGTCACCGGCGGATTGAGGAAGTTTTGAAGTCGCTGCCGAAGGTGTCGCTGGCGGATTCGATGAAGTTACAGACGGACCGGACATCGGTTTCGGCGCGGCGGACGGTGGCGGTGTTGAAGGGGTTGAGCTCCGACGATGGGGCCACGCGCGGGGCGCTGGGGATGCTGCAGGGGTGGGATGCGGTGGAGAACGCGGAGTCGAAAGAAGCGGCGCTGTTTGAGATCTGGTTCAAGCGCCATTTGGGGCCCGCGTTTTTGCAAACGGCGCTTCCGGCGGCGGCGGCCAAGGCGATTGCGACGGCCGATGCGGCGGTGTTGGTGGATGCGCTGGAGGGTAAGTCGGTACGGTTTAAGGTGGATGCGCGGGCGTTAGTGTTGGCAACGTTGGGGCCTGCGTACGCGGAGTGGGAGAAGTTGGGGAAGCCGGAGTGGGGGAAGATTCATCAGGCCCTGCCTGGGCATCCGCTGCGGAACTTTGTGGGTGCGGAGATGAAGGCAAAGTTGCAGCCGGGGCCGTATCCGGCGCCGGGCGGGCCGTATTCGCCGTGGCAATCGATGTATACGGGAAACAGTTTTCAGCTGAGCAACGGGCCGTCGTTCCGGATGGTGCTGGATGTGGGGAATTGGGATGGGTCGAGGGCGGTGAATTTTCCGGGGCAATCGGGACGGCCGGAGGATCCGCACTATAAGGACCTGGCCGATTCGTGGCGGACGGGCGAGTACTTCCCGTTGCTGTACACGCGGGCGGCGGTGGAACAGGCGACGGAAAAGCGGATACGATTGGAGCCAAGGTAGGAGCTATGAACGAGGGTTTGCGGCTGGTGGTGCGCGCGGCGGAGTATGCTGCCCGGGCGCATGCACGGCACCGGCGGAAGGACATCGACGAGACGCCATATATCAATCATCTGGCGCATGTGGCGCGGCTGCTGGCCGAGGCCGGGTGCGACGTGGAGTTAGTGGCCGCCGGGTATCTGCACGATACGATCGAGGACGTCTGCGTTACTTATGCGGAGCTGTTGGGAGAGTTCGGTCAGGATATCGCGGACTTAGTGGTGGCGGTAACTGACGATAAGTCGGTCCGCTGGCAGATGCGGAAGCAGGCACAGATCGATCACGCGGCCGGTTCTCCACCGCGGGTGGTGGCGTTGAAACTGGCGGACAAGGTGAGCAACTTATATTCGTTACGGGACACGCCGCCGCATGGCTGGGATGTCGCCGAGATCCGGAAGTACATTGACTGGGCGCATGAGGTGGTGTCGCGCCTGCCGAAGGCGAATGCGGAGTTGCTGGCGCAGTATGAGGGGATCCGGGCGGAGCTGTTGGCGGGAATTGGCGGAAGCTAGTGGGAGTCGAACCCACCGTGACGCATACGCACCACACGCTGGTTTTGAAGACCAGGCCCAGCACCGGCCAAGATTAGCTTCCACAGGGCAGTTTAGCAGGGTGCGGGGCGGCGGGGGCGGTGTAAGTGAGGTAGTTACCTGAGAGAGTGCAGTAAGTAGACTTAGTCGTGTACGGTTTGAACATACTCCCTGCTATGCTCCTGGGAGTAGTATGAGTTTGTTGATTATCAGTAGTGTCCGGCTAGAAGTCCCATAGATTCAGTTGTTTGGCTGGGTCGTGTAGATGGGTTTGGGAGTTGGCTTCCTGAAGCGCCTGTAAAATGGACATTTTCTCGAATGGAGTGATGCTGAGGATCTGTAGGATTTGGTAGAGAG
>CAMATG010000187.1 GCA_945860645.1 Candidatus Sulfopaludibacter sp. SbA3
TTCAACCGGAACCACATGATCAACTACGAGGGCGGCGCGATTCCCGATGAGTATCTGACCGAGTATGTGGCGGACCGCGCGGAGACGACCTCCACCGTGTGGATGGCGATGACGATGACGTGCGCGCGCTGCCACGACCACAAGTACGATCCGATTAAGCAGAAGGACTACTACCGGATGTTCGCCTTCTTCAATGGCGTGAAGGAGAAGGGGCTGGACGGGCGTGACGGGAATGCCGATCCGTTCCTGCGGCTGCCGAGCGGGGAGCAGCAGAAACAGTTGGACGACGTGCTGGCGCGGATCAAGACGCGTGAGGCGGAGTTGGCTGATGACAAGGTGAAGCCGGGGCAGGAGCAGTGGGAGAAGCAGCGGCTGGCGCTGTTGGAATACGCCGCGCCGGCGGGCTTGCGCGAAGGGTTGATTGCGCAGTATGAGATGGACGGGACGGTGAACGACCACTCCGGCAACTATCGCCATGCGCAGGTGCTTCGCGGCGAGGCGACGATGGCGTTGACGAGTGTGGGCAAGGCGACGGTGTTTGCGACGCCTTCGCACGTTTCGTTGGGCAAAGTGGATTTGGGGCCGGAGTATACGATTGCCACGTGGCTGGTGCAGGGGCACCACGAGCCGCAGACATTTTTGCAGCAGGCGGGCCGGCTGAATGTGTGGTGGGACGCGAGCGAGCCGTTGCCGCATCTGCGGCGCGGGGCGCACCTGCATGTGGAGACGCCGGGGATGCACCTGCGCACGCGTGACCGGCTGGTGCAGACCGAGCAGTACCACGTGGCCATTCTGCATTCGCAGGCGGGCGGGGTGACCGTTCGCATTAACGGGCAGGCCGTGCCGGTGGTGCGGGAGGCGGAGAGCGCTGTGAAGATGGGCCCGGTGGGAGCGTTGGAAGTCGGACAGGAGAAAGACACGGAAGCCCGCAACGGGTTCCGCGGACGGCTGGCGGATTTGCGGATTTACCGGCGCGTTTTGAATGAGAACGAGTTGCGTTATTTGGCCGTCGACCATCGCGTTTCGCACATGGTGAGCGTGGCCGTGAAGCAGCGTCCGCGGGAGTTGACGCAGAGGATCCGGGAGCACTACTTGACCTATGTGGCGCCGCAGGAGACGAAGGCGGCGTGGGCGGACCTGAAGGCGTTGCGGGAGCGGAAGGCATACCTGGAAGATGTGATTCCGAACACGATGGTGATGTCGGAAATGGACAAGCCGCGCGATACGTTCGTGCTGGGGCGCGGGGACTATCGCAACCACGGAGAAAAGGTGACGCCAAATGTGCCGGCCGTGCTGCCGCCGCTGGCGGCGAGCGCGAAGGCGGACCGTTTGGCGCTTGCCCGATGGCTGGTGGACCCGTCTCATCCGCTGACGGCGCGGGTGGCGGTGAACCGGTATTGGCAGAACTACTTCGGCATCGGGCTGGTGAAATCGAGCGAGAACTTCGGCACGCAGGGCGACCAGCCGAGCCATCCGGAACTGCTGGATTGGATGGCCGCCGAGTTCATGAAAACGGGCTGGGACGTGAAGGCGATGCAGCGGATGATTGTCACGTCGGCGACGTACCGGCAGTCCTCCAAGACCACGCCCGCGATCGTGGAACGCGATCCGGAGAACCGGTTGCTCTCGCACATGTCGCGGTTGCGGATGCCGACCGAAATCGTGCGTGACAACGCGCTGGCGGTGAGCGGTTTGTTGAACCGGAAGGTGGGCGGGCAGAGCACGTATCCGTATCAGCCGGCCGGGATCTGGGAAGAGATTTCGCGCGGTGAAATCTTCTCCGCGCAGGTGTACAAAGAGAGCGCGGGCGAGGATCTGTACCGCCGCGGAATGTACTGGTTCTGGAAGCGCACGGCGCCGCCGACCTCGCTTTCCACCTTCGATGCGCCGGACCGCGAGAAGTGCGTGGCGCGGCGTTCGGTAACGAATACGCCCTTGCAGGCGCTGGTCTTGCTGAACGATCCGGCGTATGTGGAAGCGGCGCGGGTGCTGGCGCAGAACATCCTGAACGAGGCCGGCAGCGACACGGCGAAGCGGCTGACGCTGGGCTTCCGGAAGGTGACTGGACGCGTTCCAGAGGCGCGGGAATTGAAGGTTCTGAGCGAACTGGCCGGCAAGCAGATGGCGCGTTATGCGCGCGATGCCAAGGGCGCCGCGGCGCTGGTGGCGATTGGCGCCTCGCCGGTGGACAAGAAGCTGCCGGTGGCCCTGTTGGCGGCGTGGACGAACGTGGCGACGGTGCTATTGAACATGGACGAGGCGATTACGAAGGAGTAGTTATGAACTGGAAACGAGAGATGCATCTGTTGGAAACCCGGCGCCAGTTCTTCGGAAAGGGCGCGCGCGGCATTGGCGCTGTGGCGCTGGCGGGCCTGATGGGCGGCGGCGAGGCACAGGGCGCGACGACCGGCGGACTGGCCGGGTTGCCCCACTTCGCGGCGAAGGCCAAACGCGTCATCTGGCTGCACCAATCGGGCGGGCCTTCGCAGCTCGATTTGTTCGACTACAAGCCGCAATTGAAAAAGTTCCACGGCAGCGAGTTACCGGGCTCCATTCGCATGGGGCAGCGCATTACCGGCATGACGTCGGGTCAGGCGTCGTTTCCGTGCGCGGCGTCGATGTTCAAGTTTGAGCAGGCGGGCAAGGCCGGGATGTGGATGAGCGAGTTGATCCCGCACCACAAGAAAATCGCCGACGATATCTGCCTGATCAAATCCGTCCATACGGACGCCATCAATCACGATCCGGCGATCACGTTTATTCAGAGCGGCAGCCAGCAACCGGGGCGCCCGAGCATTGGGTCGTGGGTGTCGTATGGGTTGGGCAGCGAGACGCAGGAGTTGCCGTCGTTCGTGGTGCTGCTGTCGCAGCAGAATTCGGTGAATGCCGACCAGCCTTTGTTTTCGCGATTGTGGGGCGCGGGCTTTCTGCCGTCGCGCTATCAGGGCGTGCGGTTGCGCAGCGGCAAGGACCCGGTGCTGTATTTGGCCGATCCGGCGGGCATTGAGCGCGAGGGACGTCGCGAAATGCTGGACGCGCTGCAGGCGTTGAACAAAGTGCGCGAGGAGGCGTATCACGATCCGGAGATCGACACGCGGATTCAGCAGTACGAGATGGCGTTCAAGATGCAGACGTCGGTGCCGGAGTTGACTGACTTATCGAAGGAGCCGGCGAGCACGTTTGAGCTGTACGGCGAGGACGCGCGGAAGCCAGGGACGTACGCGGCCAACTGCCTGCTGGCGCGGCGACTGGTGGAGCGCGGCGTGCGGTTTGTGCAGCTCTATCACAAGGGATGGGACCAGCACAGTAATCTGCCACGGGACCTGGCGCTGCAGTGCAAAGCGAGCGACCAGGGCGCGGCGGCGCTGGTGCAGGACTTGAAGCAGCGCGGCATGCTGGACGACACGCTGGTAGTTTGGGGCGGCGAGTTTGGCCGCACCGTGTACTGCCAGGGCAAGCTGACGGAGACCGACTACGGGCGCGATCATCACCCGCGGAACTTCGCGATGTGGATGGCCGGGGGCGGCTTAAAGCGTGGTTTCCAGATGGGTGAGACGGACGACTACAGCTACAACATCGTGGCCGATCCGGTGCACATTCACGACATTCAGGCGACGCTGATGCACTGCCTGGGGGTGGACCACAAGCGGCTGACCTACAAGTTCCAGGGCCGCTGGTTCCGATTAACGGACGTGCACGGGAACGTGGTCCGGCCGCTTCTGAGTTAGGCGGAGACCGAGGTCGTCGAAGAGCGAGTAGGCGACCGGGGTCAGGATCAGCGTCAGCAGCAGCGAGAGCGACTGGCCCCCGATGACGATGATGGCGATGGAGCGGCGCTCCTCGGCGCCGGGGCCGGTGCCGAGGGCGAGCGGCATCATGCCAGCGACGAGGGTAACGGTCGTCATGAGAATGGGCCGCAGGCGGTCTTTATTGGCCTGCAGAATGGCCTCAAGGCGGGGGAGCCCTTCGCGGCGCAGGTTGTTGGTGTGATCGATTTGCAGAATCGAATTCTTCTTCACCACGCCGAAGAGAACCAGGATACCGAGGGCGGAGTAGAGGTTCAGCGTCTCGCCAAAGAACCAGAGGGAGAAGAAGCCGAACGGCACGGCGAGCGGCAGACTGAGCAGGATCGTCACGGGGTGCAGGAGGCTTTCGAACTGCGACGAGAGGATCATGTACATGAACACGACCGAGAGGGCGAAGGCGAGCAGGAACTCGGTGAGGGTGCGTTCGAACTCGCGGCCACGGCCAATGATGGTGGTGCTGTAGGCGGAGGGCATGTGCATGGCATCGGCGGCTTCGAACATTTTGGGCAGCCGGTCGCCGAGCCCGTAGCCCGGTGTAATATTGGCGCGGATGCCGACCTGACGCTGGCGGTCCAGGCTTTCAATGCGGTAGGCCGACATGGCTTCTTTCAGGTGGACGACGTTGTCCAGACGCACCAGGCGATTGCCGGTGGCGGGCACATAGAGCTTGGAGACGGTGGCGGTGGAGTTGCGATCGGTGTCTTTTAAGCGGACTTCGACGTCGTATTCTTCGGCCACTTTGTCGTCGCGGAAGCGAGACACTTCGTCGTCGCCGCCCACCATAAGACGAAGCGAACTGGCGATGTCGGAAGCGTCGACGCCCAGGTCCGCGGCGCGTTCGCGATCAATGAATACGCGGAGCTCGGGCTTGTTGACGCGGAGTGTTGTATCGATATCGACGAGGCCGGGAATGGTCAACGCCTTGGAGCGGAGTTCTTCGCTGAACTTGTAGAGCGCGGTGATTTCGGGACCACGGATGACGAAGTCGATGTCGTAGGGGGCGGACCCTTGATTGAGCGATTGGATGTTGCCGACGCGGCCGCGGAGGTCGGTGAACTGCTTCATTTTGGCGCGGGCGGCGGCCATCACGTCGCGTTGGGAATAGATGCCCTGGAAGGCTTCCATGGGCTTCCCTTCCAGCGTCTTCTTCCAGAGGCGCGTGAGGGAAAAGGCGCGATTCTCCACGTCGTCCAGGCGCACGTAGACGCGGGCGCTATTGACCTGTTGCAGATAGCCGGTCCCTACGAGGGAGACCATGTGCTTGATACCGGGCAGGTTGTGAAGTTCGTTGAACACGCGGTCCAGCACGGCTTCCATGGAACTGAGACTGGTGCCTTCGGGAGCGTTGATGCTCATTTCAAATTCGCTCTCGTCGACGTTCGTTGGGAGATACTCCTGGCGAACCATTTTGAACAGCGGCACGGTGGACGCCATGGTGACGATACCGAGGCCAGCGATGAGCAGACGATGCTGGAGCGACCAGGCGAGCATGCGCATGTAGACACGCTCCATCCACTCGTAAAGGCCATCGCGCTGCTGCTTGTGCCCGCCATCGCCGCGGCGCAACATGCGCGAGCACATCATGGGCGTGAGGCTGAAACTGACCAAGAGGGACACCAGAATGGCCACAGTGGCGGTGACGCCGAACGAGTAGAGAAAGCGTCCGGAGATCGACGACATGAACGACACGGGCAGGAAGACCACGATGAGACTGAACGTCGTGGCCATGACGGCGAGGCCGATATCACGCGTGGCGAGAATGGCGGCCTGCATGGGCTCCATCTTCTTCTCGTCGATAAAGCGGAAGATGTTTTCGAGGACGACGATGGCATCGTCGATGACCACGCCGACCATCAGCACCAGCGCCAGCATGGTGATGTTGTTCAGCGTGAAGTTCAGCATTCGCATCGCGCCGAAGGTGGCGATGATTGACGCGGGAATGGCGACAGCGCCGATGACGGTGGCGCGCCAATCGCGCATGAAAAGCAGCACGACGAGCGAAGCGAGGATGGAACCGAGGATGAGGTGAAGCTGGACCTCGTGGAACGCCGCTTCGATGTAAAGAGACTGATCCTGCACGATGGCTAGTTCCACGCCTTTCGGCAGCAGTTCGCGGACGCGCACGAGGCGGGCCTTGACGTTGGTCACGACGTCGATGGTGTTAGCCCCGGACTGCCGGCGGACTTCGAGCGCCACCGCCGGGCGCCCGTCATAACGGGCCGTCGTGCGTTGTTCCTTGTGGCCATCCTCAGCGTAGCCGATGTCGCGAATGCGGACGGGCGTGTTGTTGATCGTGGCGACGACGAGGTCGTTGAATTCCTTGGGATCGGGGAATCGGCCCAGGGTCCGCAACACCAGTTCGCGGGAACCTTCATCGACGCGGCCGCCGGGGATATCGGAGTTTTGCCGGATCACGGAGTCTCGTACGCGCAGAATGGGGATTTTGTATGCGGCGAGGCGATCGGCATCCACCCATATGTTCACGGCTCGTTTCTGCCCGCCGATCACCTGCACCTGGCCAACGCCACCGACGGATTCAATGGAGTCCTTGATCGCCCGTTCGCCGATCTCGTAAAGTTCCCGCCCGGTTTTATCGCCATGCAAAACCAGCGTCATAATCGGCGACGCATCGGCGTCGAGCTTCTTAATCAGCGGTGGTTTGGCGTCCTTCGGCAGTTGCGCGATGATCGAGGCGATCGCGTCGCGGATGTCCTGGGCGGCAACGTCGATGTTGCGATTGAGATTGAAGGTGATCGTAACGACCGAGAGCGATTCGGTGGAGGTGGAGCGGATGTTGTCGATGCCTTCGACGGTGGCGACGGAGTCCTCCACAAAGCGCGTCACGGCGCTCTCCATCTCTTCCGGCGAGGCACCGGGCAAAACGGTCCGCACGGAGACGATGGGCAGGTCGACATCAGGGAATCGATCGACACCCAGTTTCGAATACGACACGGCGCCGATCACGACCAGGGAGAGGATGAGCATGACGGCGAAAACGGGACGCGCCACGCAGATTTCAGCGAGTTTTTGCATCTAGCGGACCCGCACCTTTTGCCCCTTGGCCATCCGGTCGCCAGCCTTGGCCACAACCTGATCCCCTTCTTTCAACCCGTCGATCACTTCAATTCGCGCGTCGGGCAGGTGCCTGCCGGTTTTCACAATCCGGTCCTCCAGAACACCGTCCTTCACGATGAACGTGCGATCGATGCCCGCGAAACCGGCCACGGCGGTCTCCGGCACGGAAAAGCCGGTTGCGGTGGAATCGACGACGATGGAGCCTTCGACAAACGAGCCGGGCCGAAGCTTGCCGGTAGGATTGGGAATCTCGCCTTCGATAACCAGCGACCGGTTCTGCGCATCGATGGCCGGACTGAGACGCACCACGCGGCCGCTGAACCGCTCCGTCACGCCCTCCAGGCGAATCTCAATGGCCTGCCCCTGGCGGATGCGGGCCGCCTGCCGCTCCGGCACGCCCAGCCGCACTCGGAGCGGGTTCTGGCGCACCAACGTGACGACGGGCGCATTGACCGGCAGGAACTCGCCCAGCGAAGACTGGCGGCGCGTGATGGCGCCGGCGAAGGGCGCGCGGATGGTCGTGTCGCCCAGTTGCTGCCGGGCCAGTGCCAACTGCGCGCGCCGTTCGCTGAGCTGCGAACGGAGTTGCATCACCTCGCTAATCGCGGCCTGGTAGCGAGCCTCGATGCCCTGGGTGCGCACCGTGGCTTTTTCCAGCTCAATGCGCGAGACGACGCCGTCCTTGGCCAGCCGTCCCGTTGTGTCGAGGATGAAGCGCGCTTCGCGCAGCGCCGCGTCGGCCTCCTTCACCACGGCCACCTGTTCAGGTACGACATCGTCGGTCTTCTTGTTCAGAAGCCCCAGCCGCGCGCGGATCTGGTCCACCAGCGCCTCCGTCTGCTGGACCCGAAAACTATAGTCGTCCGTTTCCAGCTCGGCGAGGATATCGCCCTGCTTCACCACGCTGCCCAGATCGACATGCATTTTAGCGATTCGGCCGGGGACTTTGTTGGTGACGTTGGTGGACTCTTCGGCGAACAGCTCCCCATTGGCGGTAACCGTTTCGGGCAGAGAGATTCTGGCGACGGGGATTACGCTGACTTCAGGAACGGTGGTTTCCTTGGCAGCAACTTTGTCGGCGGAATAGGGTCCGGAACAGCCAACGGCGAGGGCAGCGAGAGCGATGGGAATGGGAAGCAGACGCATACAGCTTGTGGATGCATTCTCTCACAACCGGCCTACCGGCTCAGCATGCAAAACCCAGGGAAAACGCCCGAAGGCGAATGGCGGAGAGGGGGGGATTCGAACCCCCGGTACCTCTTGCGAAGTACGACGGTTTAGCAAACCGCTGCTTTCGACCACTCAGCCACCTCTCCGCGAGATTATGAGTGGGTCTTTTGAAAGGTTAGCACATCACTTCTTCTCAAATACAGCCATGTACTGACTTCCTGGCAAAAATGGCTTATTGGAGATCAGTTTAAAGCCGTTGGCTTCCACTTCCTTCACCACGGCGGCATCGTCCAGACGCACGTGGCCGATGGCGAAATCGGGGTTCGCATTGGACATCGCGCCGCGGCGCTTGTAGTAGTCGACAATGGCCAGACGCCCTTTGGCACGAAGCGCGCTGCGAATGCCGGCGAGCATCGACTCGGGATAGTCGAAGTGGTGATAGGCATC
This sequence comes from Candidatus Sulfopaludibacter sp. SbA3, assembly GCA_945860645.1. GTDB lineage: Bacteria > Acidobacteriota > Terriglobia > Bryobacterales > Bryobacteraceae. Next base: position 8,499 of record CAMATG010000187.1, read on the forward strand.
GAGGACGAGCGCAAGGTCGACCGAGTTGGCGTCGAGCTTCGGAGATTTTTCATCGCCCAATACGAAGAACGCATTGCCGCATTCGTTGTTGTCGGCACGCTCCCGCGCCTTGGCCAGGAAATCGGGGAAAATATCCTCGGCATAGACTGAGCCGCGGCCAGTCACCGCCAGGCACAGGTAGGGGACCAGATAGCCCGGTCCCGTGCCGATATCGGCAACGCTCATGCCGGGCTTGATGCCGAGCGCGGCGATCAACTCTTTCGGCTTCTGCCGGGCGTCGCGATGTTCGCCCGTCAACGTCTCCACCATGCGCTGCCGGCCATCCGGCGACTGGTAGCTCTTGTTAGCTTCCGCGGCCGCCTGTCCAAACGCGCACAGCGCGGCGAGGCTCAAGATCAGTAGTTTCATAGCGAGGTCTCCATGGGTAATGCGAGCGCCGGTTCCGCCATAAAGTCGAGCCGGTTCATGGCTTCGACGGCGTCCTGCACCGCGTTTTCCGTGGAGGGCTCGACAGTGATGACGAAGGGCAACGAAGTTTTGTTGTCCCCGGGCAATTGCAGCACGGCGTCCAGGCTGATGTTTTTCTCCGCCAGGCTGCCGGCCAGCGCGGCGATGATGCCGGGCCGGTCGTGCACGCGGAAACGCAGATAATACGCCCGCTTCTGGACCAGCACGGACACCGGCCGGAACTCGGCCAACTGCTCATGCGCGAACGGCGAAACGCGTTCGGGGCTACCGGAGCGGATCTCGCGGGCCACGCGCATCAGGTCGCTCACCACGGCCACGCCGGTCGGCTCCGGGCCCGCGCCGCGGCCATAGTAGAACGTGTCCTGCCCGTACTTGCCGCGCACCCAGATGGCGTTATACGCGCCCTGCACGCCGGCGAGTATCGTCGACTGCGGGATCAGCGCCGGGCGCACGGAAAGGATCAGCCCTTCGGCCGTCTGGCGCGCAGCGCACACAAGACGAATCGTATGCTTCAGCGTGTGCGCGTACTGGAAGTCAATCGGCGTGATGCGCCGAATTCCCTGCGTGAAAATATCGCTCG
>CAMATG010000188.1 GCA_945860645.1 Candidatus Sulfopaludibacter sp. SbA3
GACTCACCAGCGCCGTCGGGTTCAAATCGTCCACCCGCGCCGCCGGCTGCCCCTCCGGCTGCGGCATCGACGCCGTGATCGAAAACACCAACCCGTAGAACACACCCAACACCGCCAGCGTCGCCAGCGTGTACACATACCCCTGCTGGAAGATAATGTCCACGTCCATCAACCGATAGCGGAAAATCGCATACGCCCAAGTAATCGGCACCAGCGCCAGCGGCAACACCGCCATCTCCATCGCCGGCCCCAACACCGCGCCCACCAAATACGGCGCCACGTACAACGCGGCAAACGGTAACACCCCGAACACAGCCCCGTTCCGCAGCCACTTAATCTGCTGCCGCGTGATCGGGTCCACCGTCGAGCGGTACCGCCACGAAAGAATCCCCGCCCCGGCCAACTGCCCGCCAGCCAGGAACCCCAGCCATACGCGGTCAAACATCCAGCGCAATTCGATCGGGCTGATCGCAATCTTCATGTACCCGCCCAACACCGCCATCCACAGCCCACCCATTACCACCGCCGGCACGTAAAGCAGCGCCGGCCGCAGCCAGCCCCGCAGCCACCGCGGCGAATCCGGGAATACTAGCGCAAAGTGAATGAACATCGTGGGCATCAGCAGCCCCGCAAACACATTCCCGAAATAGATCCCCTGATCAAAATTGTTCAACTTTCCCGTGTAGTGGAACGTGTACAGAATGAAACTCGACAAACAAAGCAGGTAGAAATGGAGTGCCTTATGCGCATCCCCGCGCCGGAAAAACACAAACAGCCCGACAAACAGATACGCCGCGCCCACAAAATACTGGTAGTACACCGCATCGCTCGGCGTGTGCTCCGCCACGAACACCGTGTACCGAACCTCCAGCGCAATCTCGTTCCCGGCCCGCTTGTACGGCCGCTCCACGAAATACTCCACCTTCTTCCAAACACCAAGCCCCACCAGAATCTCGGACACCTCGGCCGCCGTCGACACGCCCAGATTATCGATCCGGCGCAGAATATCGCCCTCAATGATCCCAGCCCGGTCCGCCGGCCCGCCCTTCACAATGTGCAGCGCCACCACGTTGTTCCGGATAATCTCCTGGCCCCCGGCCACCGTGCCGGCCTTGCCCTCCCGGTCCACCCACGTCACGCCGTCTTCCGGCAGGTGAAATCGCTTCTGCTGCTGGAAGTTGATCCCGGCAGCAATCACGGCGGCGATCGTCAAAATGACGATCAACCCTCCCGCGAACTGTCGCTTCAACTCCTGCACCGTTTTTTGTTGTCCCTTTCCAGAACCCTGGAGAGGTATCCCCTGCAATTCAGATACCACTCTCAACCCGTTAGGAAACCACAAGAATACTAAACTTCCCGCCCCCTCCGGCAACTCGAAATACGTGTTTCGGTATCCCGGAAATGGAAACCGGGTTTCGCCAATGAGCTATCGTAGGACAATGATCGGCCAACCCGCCCCCGCCGAATACGCGCCTTACTACGCCACATACATAGACAAAGCGCAAACCAACGACATTCTGGGACACCTGGAAACCCAGACCCAGGAACTCCTCACCCTCTTCCATTCCATCTCCGAGGACAAATCCCTCCACCGCTACACCCCCGAAAAGTGGTCCATCCGCGAAGCCCTCGCCCATATCAACGACACCGAACGCGTCTTCGCCTTCCGCGCCTTCTGGTTCGCCCGCGCCGGCGACGCCCCCCTCCCGTCCTTCGATCAGGACGTCTTCGCCGCCAACTCCAACGCCCACGCCCGCCACTGGTCCAGCCTCGTCGACGAGTTCATCGCCATCCGCGCCGCCAGCATGACGCTGCTCAAATCCCTCCCCCCGGAAGCCTGGACCCGCACCGGCACCGCCTCCGGCAACCCCGTCACCACCCGCGCCATGGCCTACATGATCGCCGGCCACGCCGAACACCACCGCCGCATCTACGTCGAAAAGTACCTCTAACTTCCATGCTCCTCCTCACCGCACTCCTCCTCCTCCCGGAAATGCTCCCCATCCCCGCCGGCGAACAGAAAGTGCGGGACGCCGCCACCGGCTTCCAGGTCACCGTCCACACCGGCGCCTACTTACTCGGCCGTACCGAAGTTACCCAGCAACAGTACGAAGCAGTAATGGGCGCCAACCCCAGTTACTACAAAGGCGCCAACCGCCCCGTCGAGAACGTAACCTGGCAGCAAGCCATCCAATTCGCCAACCGCCTCAGCCTCGCCGCCAAGCTCCCTCCCTGTTACAACGAAGCCTCCGGCACGCGCCACCCCAACTGCACCGGCTACCGCCTCCCGACAAACGCCGAATGGCAACTGGCCCAAGGCGCCCCCGACAATGCCGCCTTCCGCAACACCGGCTACCAGGACACCCAAGCCCTCCTAACAGCCGAAAAACCCGGCACCCGCGAAGTCAAACAATCCCCGCCCAACCAATACGGCCTCCACGACATGGCCGGCAACGTCTGGGAGTGGTGCGAAGACTGGTTCTCGCCGGACCCCCAACTGGACGCCATTCGCGACCCCCAAGGCCCCCTCACCGGAATCGCCAAGGTCATCCGCGGCGGCAGCTTCCTCACCGGCGGAACCCAATGGAATAAGGGGCTGCTCAACTCCCTCGAACCCCAAAAGCATTCCCCCTTCACCGGCCTCCGCCTCGCACGCACCCTCTACCCCGCCCAACTCCCCAAAACGCCCGCCCCCGAATACCCACCCCCGCCAACCAACAATCCCCCCAAACCCACTGCCACCAACTGGCAGCAAATCCTAGGCACCCCCAATCTCCCCAAGAAAGCCCCCACCCCCACCCTAATCCGCAAATTCACAGACCCCACCTTCACCGCCGACCTAATCGACCTAAACACAGAGCCCAACTACCCAACCCGCATCCTAATCACCTATCCCCTCCGCAAGCCCGCCGGCCGCCTGCCCGTCGTCATCGTGCCCTACTACGACGTCGACACCCCCACCGGCGCCGACCTCGGCGGCCGCCGCTACACCGCCGGCGGCACCCGCGCCTTCGCCCGCCTCGCCGCCCAGCGCGGCATGATCGCCGTCTCCGTCAAATGGTACGGCGAAGCCGATGGCGAAGGCTACGACGAGGCTGTTTATAACCTGGCCAAACGCCACCCCAATGTAACTCCCCTCGGTAAGTGGATCTTCGACAGCCAACGAGTCATTGACTATCTATTAACCCGCCTCGACGTCGACCCCACCAAAATCGGAATGATCGGCCACTCCCTCGGCGGCAAAATGGCCCTCTACGCCGCCGCCTTCGACGAGCGCATCAAAGCCACCGTCTCCAGCGAACCCGGCCTCAGCCTGAAGTTCTCCAACTACGCCGACTTCTGGTACTTAGGCAAAGCCATCGACAAACTCCCACCAACCGCGGACCAGCACGACCTGATCGCCTACACCAGCCCGCGCCCCTTCTTACTAATCGCCGGCGAATCCGCCGACGGCGACAAAAGCATCCCCTATCTGTCCCCCAACAAAAACGCCAGTTTCATCAACCACCGCACCGGCCACTCCCCCACCGAGGAGAGCGTTCAAAAGGCCATGGAATGGCTCGAACGCCACCTCCGTTGAGTTCTCCGCCCACCACCCGCCCAGACCACACACTCCCCGCGGGGACATGCCGGGCAGACCCTCCGACGCAGTTCGGCCCGCAACCCAACAAGAGGCGTGTCCCCTAAACGCGATGCAACCCGCAAAAACCAGAAGCAAAAAACCTACTCCACCCGCCCCCGCGCATCCACCTTCCACACCGCCTCCACCGCATCCCCGCGCACCCCAAACATCCGGTCGTACAAATTGATACTCGGATCGCAATGCGGAACAACAAACTCCACCCGGTCCCCCAACGCAACCTTCCGCGCCGAGTTCTCCAAGAAGAACCGCCCATGCTCATCCCCGGAAAAAGCAAACAACGACCCCGGATACGCCCGCGCCTCCGCCGGAAACGGCTTATCCGTAGCAATCGCCTTAAAACCAGCATCCACAATCGCCAAATCCGCCGTCGGCTTACTATACACAGTAGTCAACACAAACAACGTATTCACAAAGTCAGAATAGAAAGACCCGCCATCGGCCCCACCAATCCGGTTATAGTCAATATCCATAAACAGAAAACTCCCCGGCTGTAACTCCGTAATCCCGTCAATATGGGAATCGATGTTATAGGTCCCCGTAGAGCCCCCACTCAACCAATCACACCCAATCCCGGCTTTAGACAACAAAGCCCGCGTCTCCACCGCCAGCCCCATCGCCTCTTCCGACCCCTTCTTCCGCTCCGCAAACCCATAAATATGCGCACAATGCCCCGCATACGCCTGAATCCCGGCAAACTCCAAATGCGGCATCCCCACCAACTTCTCCACAAACCCAACGGCGGAAGCCCCCGGCATCACCCCCGTCCGATTCGTCACATTCAAATCCACCGCCACCCGCAAACGAACACCCGCCACCCCAGCCGCCAAATTCAAATCGGCAAGATTCCCTAAATCATCCGCCACAAAAATCGTCTCCGGCCGCGCCGCCGCCAACCGCACCGCCCGCTCCACCCGGTACCGCCCCACCATCGGCGTCGTAATCAGCAACCCGCCCACGCCCAGTGCCGACAACACCTCCGCCTCCCCGATCTTCGCCGTGCAAGCCCCCACAGCCCCCGCCGCCACACACATCTTGGCAATGGCGGCACACTTGTGCGACTTCGCATGAGGCCGGAACGCACGCCCCTGGCCCCGCACATATGAGGCCATTTTCAACAAATTGGCCTCCAACCCATCCAGGTCCACAATCAAACACGGCGTCGGCAAGTCGTGCTTCGACAACTTGCCCTTCACATCGCCGCTCTCTAAAATCTGCGAAACTTCCGTCCAAGTCCGGGAAACCATACATCCATTATGGGGCCCACGTACTGCCTTGTACCCATCCGGTTCCCAGCCCGCCGTTATCAGTCGCCCACCAATACACGTTCCTCGTAGTCGTGGCAAAGGTACCCAACCGCGTCACCGAAAGCGTCAGCGCCAGATCGATCGACGTCAGCGATACTGTGCTCGCCAGCCCGCTAATCGAACACTGACTGTTGGCCACCGTCGAGTTCACCCCGGGCCTCACCGCACCCGAAACCAACCCCGTCAACGCGTCGTTGTAAAGGTAAACCGACCCCGTCACCCGGTCGTAAAACCCGTGACACGAATTGGGCGTCACACTCCCCGTCGTATTCAACACAAAGTAGATCCGGTTCAGATCCGCCACCCCGTCCAGATCGCGCGCCAGCACCGACAACGGTTGCGACGGCCCGTTCAGTCCATATCCCATGTAGCCCTCAAACGTCGGCGCCTTGGGAGCGCCCGAAATCCACGTCGCCCCTTGCTGCCAGCCCGTCCCCAGGCTCGCCTGGTCCAGAATCCAGAAAAATAGGGTGCGTTGTCCGGAAACGTAGGAGCCCTTCAACGTCATCGGCAAGGTCAACACGAAGTCGTTCCCCGAGCCCGACGTGTTCAACGCGCCCCCATCCACACTGCACTGCCCATTGGAAATGCTCCCCGCCGTCCCCGGTTGCAACGGCGCACTCAGCCCCGTCAGCGCGTCGTTGTAGAGGTAAACCGCATTCTGCGCCCGATCGTAAAACCCATGGCAGGTATTCACCGCCACCGTCGAGTTCAAATGCAGTTGGAAGTACACCCGCGACACGTCCGCGTTCCCGTTCCCGTCCCGCGCCGTCACCGTGAACGTCTGCGACGTCGCACTCGCCGTCGATGGCGACACCGTGGCCAACGTCGGCGCCACCGGCCCGCCCGTCACCCCCGCGGCCCACGTTCCGGTCTGCACCCAACCCGTCCCATTCGCCTGCGCGTCCTGGGCCCACAGCGCCACTCGCAATGCCGTCCCGGCAAACGTCCCGCGCACCGTCACATTCAGCGCCAGCAGCAGGTCCGTCCCGCTCCCCGTCACCGGTGAACTGCCCACTGAAATCTGGCACTGGCTGTTCTGCAACGTGCCCGCCGTCCCCGCCACCACCGGACCCGCCAGAACCGACAATCCGTCGCTGTACAGGTAGTAGGAGTTGTTGGCGCGCTCATAGAATCCGTGGCAGGTATTGGCCGGCACCGATACCGTCGGATTGATCAGGAAATACACTCGCGACAGGTTCGCGTAGCCGTCCCCATCTCGCACCGTGAAGTTCAGCGTCTGCGTCAACGTCGACACCGTTGCCGGCGTCCCGGAAACCACCGTCGGCGCCACGTTCGAAGGCGTCATCGTCCACGTCGCCGTCTGCACCCATCCCGTGTTATTCACCTGCTTATCCTGCGCCCAGGCGTACACATTCCGCGTGCCCGTCGCGTACCCGCCCTGCATCCGCATCGCCAGCGTCACCACCACATCGGTCGACGTCGGCAGCGCCACGGAGGACGCCGCCACGTCAATCGCGCACTGCGAATTCTGCAACGTTCCCACCGCCCCCGGCGTAAACGGCCCCATCAGCGTCGTCAACGCGTCGTTGTAAAGGAAAAGCCCGTTCACAGCCCTGTCGTAGAACCCGTGGCACGATCCAGCCGGCACCGACGCCGTCGCGTTCAACACAAAATAGAGCCGCGAAATATCGTTGTTCCCGTTCCCGTCCCGGGCCTGCAGCGTCACGGTTTGCGACGCCCCGCTCAGCGTTCCGCCGCCCGGCACCACCGCCGGTGCCAGATTCGTCGTCGGCGCCACCGTCCACGTTCCCGTCTGCAGCCACCCCGTCCCGTTCCCCTGCGCATCCGTCGTCCACAGGTAGATCTTCCGCGATCCGCTCAAGTAACTGCCCTTCAACTCCAGCCCCAGCGTCAACACCAGGTCCGTCCCCGCCGTCGTCGTCACCGCCGATGCAGCCCCGCTCAGCCGGCACTGCCCGTTCTCCACCGTCCCCGCCACGCCCGGTGTCAACGGCCCTTGCGGCGCCGTCAGCCCGTCGTTGTACAGGAACAGCGCATTCGTCGGCCGGTCGTAGAAGCCGTGGCAACCGTTCGCCGCCACCACCGAATCAGCCCCGATCTGGAAGTAAACCCGTGCCAGATTCGAAGTGCCGTCCAGGTCGCGCAACGTAAAGGCAATCGCCGTCGCCGCCAGCGCCGGGTTCGCCGGAGTGGCACCCACCAGCGTCGGCGCCGTAACGGCGGCGCCCGCCCCCTGCGTCACCGTTACCACCTGTCCGCCAGCCGTAATCGTCGCCGTCCGCGCCAGCCCGTACGGGTTCCGCTCCGCCGAAAACAGTACCGATCCGCTCCCCAGTCCGAACGTCCCCGCCGTGATCCGCAGCCAAGCCGCCGACGACGATGCCGTCCAGTTACAAGCCTCCCCGGAACTCACCGTCACCGCCCCCGAATCGCCCGCCGCCGCCAACGCCCCCGCGGGCCCGTTCACCGTCGCCGTGCAGCCGCCCGTTCCAATGTTCGGCGCCACCAACGTCGCATACGTCTCGTTCCCCGGCACGTTATAACCTGGGTCCTGCCGCGTAAACACGTACAACTGGGTTCCGTTGCCACCCCAGAACACGTACCGCCCCACCAGTTGCACGTCGTTTGTACCCACTCGCACCTTCGGAAACGCCCGCGACGACGAAAGCCCCAGAAACTCATCCCCGTAGAGCTGCAATCCCGGCAGCGTGGAGGAGTAGGATGGCGCGCTCGATACCACCGCCGCCATTCCCCGCGCCGCGGAGTGGTCCACCCACTCCGCCGACCCATACTGCGCCAGTCCCGAAAAACTGCCATTGCTCAACAAATCCTGCGCCGGCGTTGCGGAACTCCGGTATACCGTCCCGCACCGCGTATAGACCCGCAATCCATCCTGGGAAAACCAGAGGTTGTTGCACGAAGAGGGCGAGTTTATCTGCTGCGACAGTGTAAGTGAGCCAGCGTTCAAGACCCACCGGTACAAGCTATAGTCCCCGCCATACAGAAACGCCCCCCCCGGATGGAGCCGAGCGGTCCGCATGGTGCTGTACCCGCTGACCACCGTCCATTTCCCGGTCGCGATTTCTACCGGCACCACCTGGCTGTAGTACTGGCCCGAGAACGGATACACGTAACCGCTCGCATCCAACACAATCTCGTTCGCCGTCGCCGGCATCTCCAGCAGATTCTCCACCTGCGCCGTCTGCAGGTTCACAATCGAAATCCACCCATCGTGCCCCACCGCGGCGTACATCCCGTCCGGCCGCACCGACACAGAGAGAGGCGCCTTCGCTAACCCCACCACCTGATCGGCCCACGTGGCCGGATTGAACAAATGCAACTCATTGGGGCCCGATGCGACAAGAATCACCCGATCCAATGGCGCGCTGAATTCGGCGTCGATCACCCGGTAACTCATCTGCGCCGTCACCGGCAGCGGAGCCGGCGCCGCTTCCTGGGTCACTGTAATCGTCTGCCCGCCAATGGTCATCGTGGCCGATCGCGCCGCCCCCGTCAGGTTCGCGCGCGCATGATAACTGATACTCCCCGACCCGCTCCGGACGCTCCCCTGCAAAATCTGCAGCCACGCCGCGCTCGTGCTCGCCGTGTACTGGCATGTGCCAGGCGCCGTCGCATCGAACGTCGCCGTCGTCCCGTTCCAACTCACCGATATCGTCGACGTGGATACCGACGGCACACAAGGCGCCGGATTCGCAAAATTGTAAGTCTGTATCGAAAAGTCATTCAACAAACCCGACGTCGAATCCGCCTGCATCACCACGTACAACGATGTGCCCGCCTTATCGAAAAACAGCCACTTTCCATGCGCCGCGAAAGACCTGTTCCCCAGTAAGTAGCTCGGCAATCGCAACAGCCCGGTTCGCTCCAGCGTGCCGGTATCCAACAGGTAAATCTCGCTATCGGTCGCAGCTCCCGCATTCGAATTGTACGGATCCGACACCGGCAGAACAGCCACCCGTTGCGCCGCGGCCGATTCCGTCACCCCGCGATTCTCCCCAACCCAGCCAGCGACGTTCGATACGTCATCTCCAACTGCGGATTCGTCGCCGACAGCGTCACCACCGTGCCGCACCCGCTGAACGCCCGATTCCCATCCAATGACAGCCACGTCCCGGGGCACACCTGCCCGCTGTTCGAATAGAGCGGCGACGTCGTCCCCGTCGCCGGGCCCGACGAAACATCGACTCTGCTCCACGATCCCGACGCCGAGGAATAAATCGCCCTCCCCGACGGATGCAATCTCGCTTTGCTCAACTGCGCGTAGTAGCTGTTGGCCACCGTCGTCACCGCGCCACTGGCGATCTGCACGCTCCGCTGCCCGTTATTGGCTAAATCCACGTGAATGTAATCTTTCGCCAGAATAACTTCCGTCAAAGGACCACTCAACGGATAGGTGGCCACCAGCGCCGCCGTCGTCAGATTCACATACCCCGCCAACGAATCAAACGCCACCGCCGCATAGAGCCCATCCGGCCCCACGGACACGCCACTCGGCGCCTTCGGCAACGCCACCGTTGTATCC
>CAMATG010000189.1 GCA_945860645.1 Candidatus Sulfopaludibacter sp. SbA3
CCTCCCCACCCCACCCCACTGGGGACACTGCGGGCAAAACCCCCAACAAAAGTCGGCCCGTAGCCCAACCATAGCGGTGTCCCCAAAGACGCGATACACCCCTCGGAAGGCAAAACGCACCCCTGTGGAAAACTCAGTCACAAGGCAAATCGAAAATTTTCGAAACCACTAACCCACATCCCGCCAACAACCTACAGCCAATCCACAAAACCCCAAACCGCCGGTTACTATACAAGCCCCCATAGAATCGGAGCAGTATGGCACTCCAAAACCATTCCAACCGCCGCGCCGAATCCGCCAGGATCAACGGCGCCAAAAGCCAGGGCCCGAAAACGCCCGAAGGCATGCTCAAAGCCAGAACCGCGACATTCACCCACGGTCTCTACGCCACCGAAGAAACGCTAAAACAATCGGTCAGCCAGGAAGGCTTCCTGAAGCTAAGGGAGAATTTCTACAAATACTGGCAACCCGAAGACGAATACATCGCCACACGTGTCGACGAACTCACCTTCGCCCACTGGGAACTCGCGAGACTCATGCTAGTCCGACGCTCCGAACTAGCCGAACTCCACGCCAACACCGGCGGAGTCCTCCAAGCCGAACTCGAAGCCTGCAAACCCGGCTCCCTGGTCTACCGTCTGGAAGTGCGCATCAACCGCCACCAGTCCACCATCTCGCGGTTAGAACGCGACATCATGCGGCTAAAGAAATTCGCCGCCAATCAAGGACCCTCCCAAGAGTCATTGAAAACAAACGAAGAACCCGAAACGCCGCCGCCAACGGAGTCCGAAAACGCCGAAATCCCGGCCCCAACCCCGGCCAAAACCATCGTCAACAGCCCGCCCGCTGGCGAAATCCAGCCCGTAATGTAACCCAAAAATGCCCGGACCACACCCGAAGTGTGTCCAAAATTACGCCAGAACTTCCCGCACCACCCGCCCCCCAACATCCGTCAGCCGGAAGTCCCGCCCCGAATACCGGTACGTCAACCGCGTATGGTCAATCCCCAATAAGTGCAAAACGGTAGCCTGCAAATCATGCGGATGCACCCGGTTCTCCACCGCCCGCAGCCCAAACTCATCGGTCGCCCCATACGTCATCCCGCACCGAATCCCGCCCCCCGCCAGCAACGTCGAATACCCCAACACGTTATGATCCCGCCCCTGGTTCACCCGCAACTGCCCCGCGCTCTGAATCATCGGCGTCCGCCCAAACTCGCTGCCCACAATCAGCACTGTCTCCTCAAACAGCCCCCGCGCCTTCAAATCCTCCACCAACGACGCAATCGCCGGATCCGCCTGCCCCGCCAACCCCTTGTGCGACCGGATATCTTCATGACTATCCCAGGGCTGCGAATTCCCAAAATAAACCTGCACCATCCGCACCCCGCGCTCCACCAGCCGCCGCGCCAGCAAACACCCGCGCCCGAACTCCGAATCCCCATACCGCGCCCTGGTCGGGGCGTCTTCCTTGTCCAAATCAAACGCCTCCGGCGCCTCCGCCTGCATCCGGAACGCCACCTCCATCGCCTGCACGCCCTCGGCTAACTTCGGCTGCCCCGCACCGTCCCCCAGATACAACTGATTCAGCCGGTCCAACAAGCCCAACTGCTTCTCCTGCTCCCGAACACTTAGCGAAGCATTCCGGATATTCTGCACTAACTTCTCCGGCGTCGACTCGTTATTCGGAATGTAAGTCCCTTGATGAATATTCGGCAGAAAGCCCGAACTCCACAACCGCGGCCCCATCACCGGATACCCCGGACAAAGCGCCATAAACCCGGGCAGATTCTTATTCTCCGTGCCCAGCCCGTAAGTAATCCACGACCCCATAGACGGCCGCCCCGCCAACTGGTGCCCCGTATTCATCAACATCAACGACGGTCCGTGATTCCCGTTATCCGCATAACATCCCCGGACCACACAGAAATCATCAATCAATCCGCCCACCCGCGGAAAGATCTCACTCACCTCAATCCCGCTCTTCCCATGGCGCTGGAACTTATACGGCGACGCCATCAAGTTCCCAGTCGCCGAATCCGTCTTCACCTTCGGCCCCGGTAGCGGCTTGCCATCCATCCGCGTCAACTCCGGCTTCGGGTCAAACGTATCCACCTGCGACAACCCGCCGTTCAGAAACAGGAAAATGACATGCTTGGCCTTCGCCTTGTGATGAGTCGTTGCCCCAGCCGCCGTCCCGGCCAGCCCAACGGCGCCAAACCCCGCACCCAGCATGAAATCGCGTCTCTGCATACCCATCCTCATTTCACCGCACTGAACTCGGCCGCCGCCAGCAACACCTGCGCATACTGCGCCCACTTGCTGGAATCGCCGCCCACAAACTCCTCGCCCAACCGGATCTCCTCCGCCGTCGCCGGCCGCCCGTACAGCAACTCATACCCCGCCGCGATGCCAATCCGCGCCAGCCGCTCCCCCAGCACCTTCGCCTGCGCCGCCACAAACGGGCTGTTCATGAAGAACAACCGCTGCATCGGCCCCACCGTCACAATCCGCTGCTCCGACGACGCGTTCGGATCCGGAAAATCAAACAACGCCATCGTCCGGTCCGGCTTCGACCGGCTCACCGTCGCATACAGCGCCCGCCGCGTGAACCCGTCCGCCATCGGCTTCGAAGCCCCGCCCACCGTCGTGTCCAACGTCCCGGCCACCGCCAGGATCGAATCCCGCAGCGCCTCGGCGTCCAGCCGCTCCCGCACATTCGCGCGCCAGTACAATCGGTTGTCCCGGTCCATCGTCGCCTCCGACGCCAGCTGGTACGTCTTCGACAGCATCATCTCCCGGTGCAGCGCCTTCAAACTCCAGCCCTGCTCCACCAGCCGCGCCGCCAAATAGTCCAGCAATTCCGGATGCGTCGGCCGCTCGCCCAGCTGCCCGAAGTTGCTCGGTGTCCGCACCAGCCCATCGCCGAAATGCCCGGCCCACACGCGGTTCACCATCACCCGCGCCGTCAACGGATTCTTCTCCGATGCAATCGCCTCGGCCAATTCCAGCCGCCCGCTGCCCTGCTTGAACGCCTCCGGCTCCCCATCGCACAGCGCGCTCAGGAACCGCCGCGGCGCCTCCTCGCCCAGGTTCTCCGCGTTCCCGCGAATGGCGATCTTCGTGTTCGCCGGCTTCTCCGCATCGCGCATCACGTGATAGTACGGATACAGCGCCGGCACAGCCTTCTCCAGCTCTTTCACCTCGGCCCGCAGCCCGTCCAGGTAAGCCTTCGTCCGCAGATCCAGGAACCGCGCCACATCCTTCGGCCCGTAGTAGAACACTCCGCCGCCGAAGTTCAAATCCTCCACTTTGTAGGGCCGCGACGCCATGTCGCGCCAGAAGTAGAACCGTTCAATCGGCAGCGCATCGACCAGCGTATCGATCACCTTCCCGGTGTCCTTCATCCCCTCGATGCCGCCCAGCTTCACGTAGTTCCGGTCATCAACGGCCTTCTTCTCCGCGATCACCGCGCGCACCGCCCGCTGCATCTCGAGCGCCGCCTCCCGCCCCTCGTGCCCGAACCACGGCGCGAAGTACGGATGATCCTTCTTCGGACTGGCCAGATACTTCTTCATCCGCTCGAGCGTCTCCGCGTCCAGCCCCTCGCCCGCGCCCAGCAGATAATCCGCCGTCCGCGACGCCAGCACGTCCACAACCAGCTTCGTCTGCGCCTCAAGGAACTGGTTCAACTCCGCCTGTTTCTCCGCGAGCGCTTTCTTCGCGTCCTTGTACTTCTTCACCACCGCCGCATCGACAAGCGGATGCTCGTCCACCTTGCTGCTCTTGAACACGCCCAGCAGCGAATAATAATCCTTCGTCGGAATTGGATCGAACTTGTGATCGTGGCACTGCGCGCAGCCCACCGTGAAACCCAGGAACGCCCGCGTCGTCACGTCCACGCGGTCGTTGTCGCTCTCGCCGATGGTCAGAAATCCCAACGCCGCCAGGTGCGTCTGCCCTGGCAACTGATCGGCCGCCAACTGCGCCCGCACAAACTCGTTATACGGCAGGTCGTCGTTCAGCGCCTGCACCACCCAGTCCCGGTAACGCCACGCGTTCGGAAACGGATCGTCGTCGCGCGCGCCCTGCGCGCCATCGGAGTACCGCGCCACGTCCAGCCAATAGCGCGCCCACCGCTCGCCGTAGCGCGGCGAAGCCAGCAGCCGGTCCACCACCTTCGCAAACGCGTTCGGCGATTGGTCAGCCAGGAACGCGCGCATCTCTTCCGGCGTCGGCGGCAACCCGGTCAAATCAAGCGTCGCCCGGCGCAACAGCGTCCGGCGGTCCGCCATTCGCCCCTGCTCGAAACCCTCGGCCCGCAACCGCGCCCCAATCAATTCATCGATCCCGCCCGCCGCTGGTTTCCTGACCGGCCGCAAGCTCCACAACTCTTTCCCGCCCGCTCCCCGCTCCTCGGGCCAAATGGCACCGTCGCGAACCCATTCGCGCAGATCCGAAATTTCCTTCTCATCGAGCTTCCGGCCCGGTGGCATCTTCGCACTCGCCACCGCCGCCAGCAGCCGGCTCTCTTCCACCTTCCCCGGAACAATTGCCGGGCCCGACTTTCCTCCGCGAAGCATGCGTTCGCGAGAGTCCAGCCGCAGCCCGGCCATTTCCGTTTGGCCGTGGCAGCTGTAGCAGTTTTTGGCCAGCACCGGCCGGATCCGCGTTTCGAAAAACGCGGCATCCTTCCCGGCCGCCGCCAGTCCAACAAGCGCCACAACTGCCAGAGCCTTGGTCATCAGAAAACGAGCTTCAATCCGAACTGTACCGCACGAGCCGACACGGTCACACCCGTAATGCGGCCCACCGACGCCGGCACCGAGATGTTGCCACCCGGCGTACCGAAGCTCGGCGTGTTCGGCATGTTGAACGCCTCCGCCCGGAACTGGACGAAGTGGTTCTCGCCGAAACGGAAGTCCTTCAACACGCTGACGTCGATGATCTTCTGCCCCGGCCCGAACAGCATGTTACGAGCCATGTTGCCGAAGGTGAACGGCGCCGGCACCGCGAAGGCCCCCGGGTTGAACCAGTTGGTGATGCTTTGGTTCGACGGATAGACGTCGGAGCTGACCACGTTCGGACGCCCGCCCAGCCAGCCGGCCTGGTTCGGATTGTAGGTCAGGCTGAACGGCGTGCCCGAACGGAACTGGCCGATGCCGGCAATCTGCCACCCGCCCAGAATCTTGTTCTTCTGGAGGAACGGCAGTTCGTAGCTGGCCGAGATGTAGGCCACGCGCGGACGGATGGAGTCGCCGTTGCCACGGTCGAGCGCGGCGTTGTACGGGTTCTGCGGACCGCCGACGATCGGCACGTTGTCGAGCGTCTTGTTCCAGGTGTAGTTGGCCTGGATGAAGAAGCCCTTGGAGAACCGCCGGATGACTTCCACCTGCATCTGATGCGTGATGGAGTTGCCGTTGGTATCAAGCGTGGTGATCGAAGCCCAAGGCTGGAATGGCCGATTGGACTGCACCGTGCCGAGCCGCTGGGTGATCGGCAGATTACGGTCGTAGTTGTACCACGGCACGCGCGAACCCTTGTTGCCGACGTAGGAGACGCGCAAGCCGGTGTTGGCGAAGATCTCGCGCTCCACCGTGAAGTTGAACTGCATGGAGGAGGTGTTGCGGATCTCGCGGTTCACCGCGACGATGCTCGGGTTGGGCGAGATGGTACCGCCGCCGGGGAAGGGGTTTGCCAACGTGAGCGTCGGCGTGGTGCCGGCTTCGAAGGTTTCCGTCAGCACGAACGGCGCGTTGGACCATGAGATCTGGCGGATGCCGATGTAGACGGGGATGATGTTGTAGAAGACGCCGAAGCCGCCGCGAACGACGGTCTTGCTGTCGTTGAACGGGCGATACGCGAAGCCGAAGCGCGGCCCAAAGTTATTGTGGTCCGCGGTGATGACGTTGCTGCCCCAGCCGTTCTTTTCCGACTCCACGTAGGGGTAGGCGGAGAGCAGGCGCGGGATCGCCAGGCGCGGGAGCTTGCCGCCTTCGGTGCGGATGACGTAGGCGCCCTTGCCGAAGTCGAAGTTGGCGAAGGAGCCGTCGCGTTCCTGGGTCTGGGTCTGCAGCGTGTAGCGCATGCCGACGTTCAGGGTGAGCTTGGAGTTCACCTTCCAGTCGTCCTGGATGTAGAGGCCGTAGCGCGTGTTCGAGAGCAGGTTGCTCAGGTTCGGCGTGGCGCGGGCGGTGTTGGTGGGGTAGCCAAGCAGGAAATCGCTATAGGGGTTGCCGGAGAAGCGGTTCTGGAAGGTGAATTGCCCGAGGGCGGTAGCGCCGGCGGCCGGGTTGGACGACACGCGGCTGAAGCCGATGTCGGCGCCCATCTTGATGGTGTGCGCGCCCTTGACGATGGACAGGTTGTCGGTGAACTGCTGGGTCATCTGCGGAGCGCGGTCGCTGCCGCCGGAGTCACCGATGCCCTGGAACCCGGCGATCGAAACGTTCGGCAAGCCGCCGATGGGAAGGGGCTTGTAGAGCGTGGGGAAGATCGAGGTGGGATCGAAGGTGGTGTTCTGGCCGATGCGGATGGAGGCATGGCTGAAATAGGAGTAGCGGAACTCGTTCAGGATGGTCGGCGTGAACGTGCGGTTGTAGCCGAGCGAGGCGCTCTTGGTGATGTAGCCGCCGTCGCCGAAGTTGCCGTAGTTGGCCGGGGTGCCGAGGGCGACGAAGTACGGCGAACCCTTGGAGTAGCTGAGCGTGGCCGAGATGGAGTTCTTCGGGTTGAAGATGTGATCGCCCTTGGCGGTGTAGCGGTTGACGTCGATGACGTTGCCGACATTGACGGCGAGGTTGTTAGCCGGGCCGCTGGCGCCGATGGTGCCGGCCTGATTGGGCAGGGGCACAAAATTGACCAGCGTCTGGGCCTGCGGGCTGAGACGGTTGGTGGGGATGACGTTATTCGGGAATGGCGTGCCGCCGGCGAGCGGGTCGGTGATGGTGCCGATGCCGGCGAAGTTCCCGGCGCGCATGGCGGCATTGCCAACGCTCAGGACGTTGGTGCGGGCGGTGCGCTGGCGGAGGCCTTCGTAGGAGCTGAAGAAGAACGTCTTGTTTTTGACAACCGGGCCGCCGGCGGTGGCGCCGAATTCGTTGCGGTTGAAGGGCGGCTTGGGCAGGCCGGTGGCGAAGAACTCCTTCGCGGCGGCGACGCGGTTGCGATTGAATTCAAACAGCGTGAAGTGCAGCTGGTTGGTGCCGCTCTTGGTGATGAGCGAGATGGCCGCCGAGCCTTCGTGTTCGGCCTTGGCGTTGTTGGTTTCGATCTTGAATTCCTGAATGGTGTCCACCGATGGCGTGGTGGAAAGCGCCGTCTGAAAGGAGTATGCCGCGCCGCCGTTACCGGTGTCGTTGAAGGCAACGCCATCGATGGTGAAGAAGTTGCCGCCCCAGTGGAGCGAGCCGCCGAGCTTGGGGTTCGACGCGCTGTCGGAGGTGTTGCCGGCGGTGATCTGGATGAGGCGATCCAGCGTGCGGCCGTTCAAGGGCAGCGTGACGACGGTGTGCGCATCGACGTTGCTGGCGACCGAGGAGCTTTCCGAGCTCACGACGGGCGCGGCGGCTTCGACGGAGATGGACTGTTGCAGGTCGCCCGGTTCCATACGGATGTCGTTGCGGACCGTTTGGTTGGTGAGCAGTGTGATCTGCTTGATGTCGACCGAGCGGAAGCCGGGATGCTCGACGCGGAGCTGGTAGCTGGCCGGCGAGAGGTTGGGGGCGACGTAGTCGCCGTTGGCGTTGGATAGGGATTCGATAACCGCTCCCGTACCCGTGTTGGTGACGCGGACTTTCGCGCCGGCGACTTCGGCGCCGGAAGAATCGCGGACCGTTCCCACCAGCGTTCCGCTGGTGCTTTGCGCGAGCAAACTACTGATCGACAAGGCGACCAGAATGGCAATGCGAACCATCATGAAGGACCCCTCCTGAAAGTTAAAGTTAAGCCAAAAGCTCCGGACGCGGAGCCTACTCCGTACTACTAGGCGTGGGATACAGGCACGCCAGCGAGATTAAAAAAGCATAGCAGAACTAAGGGGCTAAGAGCGCCGCAATTCTCGACCAATCCAGTTCGGACCAGAAGCGGAGATGGATGGGGCAGCCCTGGGGCGGGTGGCTGGTGCGCGGTTTGTAGGGCAGGACGAGATTGCCGTTTTCAAGCCTGGCGCAGCGGCCGAAGGCGCTGACCCAGAGGAGTTGGGGGACGGAACGGGGTTTGTCGAAGTAGTTCAGGTTGTCGGTAACGAGCGGCTGGCATTGGGGATTGCCGGTGTCGGGGAGGAACTCGCCCTGGGCGATGTAGCGGCCGTCCTTGTCGGCGGCGGGGAGGTAGCAGGCTGGGATGGCGGCCTCGGCTGGGGTGAGGGCGGCGAGGCGGGCGGCGGCTTTGGCGTGGGCGTCGATGGGGTTCCAATACCAGTTGCCGTCTTTGTCGCGCTGGGGGTTGGCGCGTTTGGCGGCGAGGTCGCGGTTGTAGCGGAGCTCGCGTTCGGAGCGGATTTTCTGTTCGTAGGTAGGGGATTGGGTTTCGTCGTTTTGCCGCTTTTGGTTGGCGAGGCGGGATTCGGCGGAGGCGCGGTCCCTTTCGTAGTCGGACATGGCGGCCTTGAGAGCGCGTCCGAGCGGGACGGGGGCCCAGGGGTCGCGGTTGGCACGGGTGATGAGCAGGGCGTCGTTGTCGTAGACGTTGAAGCCGTTGAACTGGCCGGTGACTTTGGGGCGGGGGTAGAACTCGGCGTCGGGCTCACGGGCGAGGACGGGCTGGGCGAGGCGGCCGGGGAGCCGGTTGAAATCGAAGTAGACCGATTCGGTTTCGCCGGCGAATTGCGGGGTCCACTTGCCGCTGGCGAGGATCTCTTCGAGATAGAAGGGGAAGATGCCGATGGAGAAGGCGTTGGCGGAGATGGTGCGGCTTTCCTTGACCCAGAAGCCGTTGAGGGCCGTGCCGGTGGGGGTGGATTGGAAGAGGGCGGAGAGGGCGTTGAGCGTGGGGTGGGAGGGGCCGGTGCGCCAGATGCCTTTGCGATTCCAGACGTGGCGAATTTTGCCGTTGGGGGCGAGGACGATACCTTCGGGGTTGGCGGCATCGATGACCGGTTGGGCGAGGATCGGAAGGCCGGCCAGCAGCAGGAGCAGGACGGGGCGCATAGCCGTAGTGTAATGGAGGAATGCGGGGATTGCGGGTGGCGGCGGTGATGGCGGCGGCGCTGGGGGCCGGGTTGCTGATTGGGAAGTTGATGGGCGGGCATATGAGGCACGCGTCGCTGCCGGTGGCGAAGCCGGTGCTGTTTGGGTTGATGTTTGTTTCGGTGTTTTTTGTCTTGCTGGCGCACGAGGTGGGGCATTTGGCGGGGGCGATGTCGGCCGGGTTCCGGGTGCAGTTGTTGACGGTGGGGATCTTCACTTTGGTGCGCGAGGG
>CAMATG010000190.1 GCA_945860645.1 Candidatus Sulfopaludibacter sp. SbA3
CATCAACGCCGCCGGCGCCAGCAGATTCACCTGCAACGTCTCCGTCCACGCGGCCGCGTCGTTCTCCCAGAACTTCCCGATCGGCCCCACCATCGCCGCGTTATTCACCAACACGTCCAGCCGCTCCACTCGCTCCCGCGCCGCCCGCAGAACCGCCGCCCCCGCCTCCGGATCCGCCAAATCCGCAGCCACGGCAAAAGCCCCCAACTCCTCCGCCAGCGCCGTCAGCCGCTCCCCGCCCCGAGCCACCAGAATCAGGTTCGCCCCCGCCCCGGCAAACTCCCGCGCAATCGCCTCGCCCAGCCCGCGCGACGCGCCCGTGATCAGTACATTACGCCCGGAAGTCAAATGAATCACCCTTTGCATGAAACAACCATTGTATGACCATTGTATGCTGAGTAGATATAAATGGAGAGCAGAACCGCGTCGGAACCCGATATCTCACTCATCCTCCCGGCCTACAATGAAGCCGCGACGATCGTGAATACCATCCGCGAATCCCATCGCTATTTCGAGTCCCGCGGCCTCAAATCCCAGATCATCGTTTCTGCCGATGGCAACGATGGCACCCGCGAAAAATCCCGCGAATTAACATCCGAAATCCCCGGCCTCATTGTCATCGGCAGCCCCCAGCGCGCCGGCAAAGGCCGCGGCATTCGCCTCGGCGTCCAACAAGCCACCGGCCAGATCATCGGCTTCGCCGACGCCGACAACAAAGTCCCCATCGACGAGTTCGATAAATTTCTCCCCCTCCTCCGCGCCAACGCCGACGCCGCCATCGGCTCCCGCGCCATCGATTCCACCAAAATCGAAAAGCCCCAGCCCATCTACCGCCAAATCGGCTCCCGCGGCTTCTACTTCTTCGTCCAAACCGTCGTCGGCCTCCCCGGCATCACCGACTCCCAGTGCGGCTTCAAATTCTTCCGCCACGCCCTCGCCAAAGCCATCTTCGCCAAACAGGAAATCGACGGCTATATGTACGATGTCGAAATCCTCGCCCTCGCCATCCGCATGGGTGCGAAGCTGGAGCAGGTGCCCGTCCGTTGGCGTGACGACGCCGACTCCCGCCTCGATTTGGTCGCCGGCAACATCCAAAACGTCAAAGACATCTTCCGCATCCGCCGCCGCCTGGCCGCCATCCGCCCCGAAGAATACGCCACCGCCCGCCAGGCCGTCGCCAATCAAAAATAAACGCATGCACGTACTCATCACCGGCGCAGCCGGCTTCATCGGCAGCTCCCTCACCGACCGCCTTCTCGCCAATGGCCACTCCGTCACCGGTGTCGATAACCTCTCCACCGGCCAAATCGAGTTCCTCGCCGGCGCCCAGGCCAACCCCAACTTCACCCTCCGCCAGCATGACCTGCTCGACTTGAACGCCCTCACCGAATCCGTCGCCGGCGCCGACCTCGTCGTCCACTTCGCCGCCAACGCCGACGTGCGTTTCGGCCCCGATCATCCCGATCGCGACCTCCAGCAAAACATCATCGTCACCTGGAACGTCCTCGAAGCCATGCGCCGCAACAACGTCAAGCGCATCGCCTTCTCCTCCACCGGCTCCGTCTACGGCGAATCCACCGTCATCCCCACCCCCGAAGACGCCCCCTTTCCCATCCAGACGTCCCTCTACGGCGCCAGCAAAATCTCCGCCGAAGCCCTCATCAGCGCCTATTGCGAAAGCTTCGGCATGGAAGGCTTCATCTTCCGCTTCGTGTCCATCCTCGGGGAACGCTACACCCACGGCCACGTCCTCGACTTCTACAAGTCGCTCAGCATCGACCCCACCCGCCTCCGCGTCCTCGGCAACGGCACCCAGCGCAAAAGCTATCTCTACGTGCAGGACTGCGTCGACGCCATCCTCACCGTGCTCGACAAGGCGAAGGAACGCGTCAACATCTACAACCTCGGGACGAACGAATACTGCCGTGTCACGGACTCCATCGGTTGGATCACCGGCCACCTCGGCGTGAAGCCGGAATTCGATTTCACCGGCGGCGACCGCGGCTGGATTGGCGATAACCCGTTCATCTTCCTCGAAACGAAGAAGCTGCGCAGCCTGGGCTGGGAGCCCAAGCTAACGATTCAGCAAGCCGTCATCAAGACGGTCGAATATCTCCAAGCCAACCCCTGGGTCCTCGAGCGCCGCTAAGACCGGGCCAACGGAGATTCCTCAAGTACCACGAAGACCGGGCTTGCCCCCCGAAGCCCGAAGGGCGAAGGGGGGGGCGGCCAAAAACGCTAATTCCCCGTCGGCGAAACCTTCAGCTCGTTCACCACTTTCGACACGCCCTTCACGCGCCCGACCACCTTGTCGGCCTTCAGCTTGGCCCGGTCCGTGCGCACGATCCCGGTAATGGTCACCACGCCGTCCTTCACGGTCACTTCCAGCGCGCCGCCCTTCACCTCCGGATCCCCGGCCAGCCGCCGCTTCACCGAATCGTAGATCTCATCGTCCTTCTTCTGATCCGCAAACGCGGGCGTGAGCAGCAACAAAAACAGCGCAGTTTTCTTAAGCATCTCGATCATTGACCATCCTTCGCCAGTCTAACTCATTCAGGAACTCCGGCTGATTCCGCCAATCCGGCTTCACCTTTACAAACAGTTCCAGAAAAATCTTCCGGTCGAAAAATCGTTCCATCTCCAGCCGCGCCGACGTGCCAATCTTCTTGATCATCGCCCCGCTGGCGCCCACGATAATATTCTTCTGCCCCGCCCGCTCCACGTAAATCGTGGCCGCAATCCGGATGACGTTGGTCTTGTCTTCCCACTCGTCCACCAGCACCGCCACCGAGTGCGGCACCTCTTGCGTCGCCAGAATCAGAATGCGCTCGCGAATCAGTTCCGCCGCCAGAAACCGCGAGGGAACATCGGTCAAATGGTCCGCCGGATACAGCGCCTTCGCCACCGGCAGGAATCCGACGATCGCCTTCTTCAGCTCTTCGATCCCTTCGCCCTTCTTCGCCGAAACCGGAATATACGCCGCAAAATCGTGCAATTCCCGGTAATGCTCAATCAGCGCAAACAGCTTCGGTTTGTCCTGAATCGCGTCCACCTTGTTCAACACCAGGATCACCGGCGTCCCCGGCTTCTTCACCAAATCGACAGCCTGAGCGTCGTCCGTGTTCGGCTTGTTCTTCGCGTCCACCACGAACACAATTACGTCGATCGAGTCCATCGCCGACCGCACCGCCTGCATCATCCGCCGGTTAATCACCGTATCGGATTTGTGCAGCCCCGGCGTATCGACGAAGACGATCTGCTCGTTCTCCCCCGTCCACACGCCGTTCAGCGCCGTGCGCGTCGTCTGCGCCTTCGCCGTTACAATCGCAATCTTCTCGCCCACAATCGCGTTCAACAATGTCGATTTGCCGGCGTTCGGGCGGCCAATAATCGTGGCCGTTCCCGCATGATACTTAGGCTTTTTAGCTTTAGGCATCCTTTTTCTCTTCCACTGCTGGATGCTCCTTCTGAGGTTCTGTTTCAATGGCTCGCAGGATGCGAACCCGATCGACACGCCTATCATTGGCGGCGACAATTTCAATACGAATTCCTTCGCGCTCCACCGCCTCGCCCACCCGCGGCACGCGCCCCACCCACTCGGCGGCCAGCCCGCCCACCGTGGTCGAATCAAACTGTTCTTCCGGCCGGAAGTCCACCAGCTCCTGCAGGTGGTCCAGGTCGAAACTCCCGCTCACCAGCCACGCGCCTTCCCCGTCGGGAGTGACATCGGCCACCGGCTCGTGCTCGTCGCGGATCTCGCCGAAAATCTCTTCCACCAGATCTTCCATCGTCGCCAGCCCCGCCGTGTTCCCATACTCGTCCACGACAACGGCCATATGCGCCCCGTCGCGCTGCATCTCGCGCAGCAGCGCCGTCACTTTCTTCTGCTCCGGCACCACGCGGATCGGACGCATCAGCTCCCACGCCTTCCGCCCCCGCTCGTTCGGATTGCGCTCGAACATGTCTCGCACATGGATGAACCCGACGACGTTATCGATCGACTCGTCAAACACCGGCACCCGCGAATACTGCTCGTTGATCACCAACTGCCGCAGCTCTTCCAGCGACCGGCTCTTCTCAATCGCCACAATCCGCGGCCGCGGCGTCATCACCTCGTGCACCGTCTTATCGCCGAACGCCACCACGGACTGAATCAGTTGCCGGTCTTCTTCCTCAATCAGCCCCTCCTCCTTGCCCGCCGCAATCAGAGCTTCCACATTGTTCTCGGCGTTCGACCCGTTGCCATTCTCCTCATCGCCCGCCTCGCGCAGTTCCGTCAGCGATTGGAAGAACTTCAACACCGCCACCAGCGGCCGCATCACCAGAATCATCGCGTGCAGCACCGGCAAAAACGCGAACAACCACTTCCCGCTCGTCTGCCGATACAACAGCTGCGGCAGAATCTGCGCGAAGAACATACACAGAGCCCACGCCAGCACCGCCGCCTCGGCAATCGCGTTCCAGAAGTGATCCCGGCCCGATCCCATCAACGCCAGCGCGAAAACGCCCATCAAAGCAATCAGCGCATGTTTGAACAGCGAAAACGTCAACGCCCCGCGCTCAATCTTCAGCCCAAGCCGCTCTTCCAGATTCTCTTTGAAATACTCAAGCGCCGGATACTCCCGCGACCGCAACCGCAACGCCTCGACATACAGCAGCTGCGCCAGCGTGCTCAGTGTCAGCAAGCCGGAAAACACCGCCAATGTCAGGAAAAACGCTATGTTCATCGACGCGTCCGCTCAATCAAGCCAGCCGGCAAGCCCAGCTTCTCACGCCATCGGGACTCCAAACGCCGCATCGCGCCCTTGTCCGTCTCATGGTCGTGCCCCAGCAGGTGCAGCGTCCCATGCAGCATCAGAATCTCGATCTCGGTCTCAATCGGGTGCCCGAACTCAGCCGCCTGGGCTTTAGCCCTGGGTGCCGAAATCGCCAGCTCGCCCAGCGATTCCTCTCCCTCCACCGACGGGAACGACAACACGTCCGTCGCGTAGTCATGACCGAGGAAAGTGGCGTTCAGCCGCCGCAGCTCGGCGTCCGAAGTCAGCAGGCACGTAAAGTCCCGCCCCTTGGTCACCAGCGTCGTAAGCGTTTGCTGAAACAGCCGAAGGCGCTTGCGGTCAAGCCCGCGCGGCGCGCTGCGAAATAGAAAAGTACTGCCATCCGGCGACATAGTTGTGTGTGTTTGCTCAGGCGTTCGGCGGGTTCTGCTTCGCCGGGTTAGGGTTATTGGCGGGGTCCGCGTCGGCCATGACTTCGTTCAGCCGCAGCCGCAGCTGCCGCGCATTCGCGGCGTTCTCTCCGTGCGCTTCGTAGGCGCGGATAATTCGTTGGACCAGACTGTGACGGACCACATCCTGCTCATCAAAATGCACGAAGCTGATCCCGGGAATGTTCTTCAGAATCTCAACCGCCTCAATCAGGCCGCTCTTCCGCCCGCTCGGCAAATCGATCTGCGTCGCATCCCCCGTCACCACAGTCTTCGAATTGAAGCCCTGCCGCGTCAGGACCATTTTCATCTGCTCCGGCGTCGAGTTCTGCGCCTCGTCCAGAATGATGAAACTATCGTTCAACGTCCGCCCGCGCATAAACGCCAACGGCGCCACTTCGATGATGTTTTTCTCGATGAACTTCTCCACCTTCTCGGCATCGAGCATATCGAACAGGGCATCGTACAACGGCCGCAAATACGGATCGATCTTCTCCTGCAGCGTCCCCGGCAAAAAGCCCAGTTTCTCCCCCGCCTCCACCGCCGGCCGGGTCAGAATGATGCGCGACACGCGTTTCGACAACAACGCCGAAACCGCCATCGCGACAGCCAGATACGTTTTCCCCGTGCCAGCCGGGCCCACGCCAAACACCAGATCGTTGCGTTCGATCGCTTCCAGATACCGGCTCTGGTTAATCGTTTTCGGCGTCAGGACTTTCTTGCCAAAGCTCCGTTGCCGCCCGCTCGCCACCAGCGCGCGAATCGTCACGGCCACATCGCCAAGAACGATGCGCAGATAACTCGCCATCTCCGCGCCCGAAAACACCTTCCCCTCGCTAACGAGTTCGGTGTAATCACTCACAATCCGGCCAGCCCGCTCCACGCCCGGCTCTTCACCTTCGATCTCCAGCGTGCCATTCGCCATGCGTGTCCGAACCGCAAGCGCAGTTTCCAGCAGGCGAATATTCTCGTCGCGAGTTCCGTAAAGGGCTTCCACCCCCTGTGGCAGGGGCACACTTAGTCGCATGTATGAGTGCGGGAGAACATCACCCTAAATTATAGCAACTCCCGGCCCCCCGTCCCCCCGGCTAGAAAATCCCCTTCCCCTCGTTCCCCAACCGCTTATCCGCCGCCACCAAAATCACCACCGCAGCCGCCGCCACCACGCCAATCGCGATCCACTTCCCTTTCCCGCCCTTCTTCTTCACAACCTTCTTCTCAACGGGAAACGGAACCGGAGCAGCCGCCGGAGCAGGCGCCTGCTCCGCCAACATCGAACAAGCCAAAATCAAAGCAAGTATAGGTTTCATAACTCAATACGCGAATCCTATCAGCCCCAATAGCTCACCGCAACGAAGTCCTTTGCCCCTCCCCACTCAGCTTCTTCGCCCGCGCAAAATCCTCCGCCAGCTGCCGCGTCACCTTCCCCGCCACATCCGCGCTCGCCCCCTTAAACTTCCCCCCCAACGATTCCTGCGTCGTCGACCAGATCACATCCCCGTCCTTATTCACCAACCGCACCGAAGCCACCGCCTCGTGCTTCCGCTCCGCAATCCGGACCGATTCCTGCTCCCCCACGCTAAACCCCACGCCCCCCCGCGTCGTCCCGCTCGACCGCGTACTCCCAATCTGCGACCGCCCCTGAATCCCATCGCTCGACTGAAACGTATCCGTGAAAACCAGGTCCTCCGCCGACCCCCGCAAAATCGTATCCGCCTTCTCCGCGTTCTCCGTGACGACAAACAACCGCGTCGCCTGCAACGAGCCGATCAACATATCCCGAATCTGCACCGCCGTGTCCCCGCCCGCCAGCCGCTCCACGTACAGCCGCTTCACCTTCAACAGCTCCAACAACTGCGGATGTTCATCCACCGCGACCCCCGGTGACAAATTCACAACTTCTTTCTGCCCCAACAACGGCAACGCCGCCAGCGACAGCCACAAGATGACCCTCATCCCTTACCCGCCTTTCGCGCCTCGTCGTCCTGGAATGTAATCTTCCGCCCGGTCCGCGCCTCCAGGCTCACCAGCACGCCCCGCACATCGGCCTTCTCCACCCGGAAAATCAGTGCCTGCGACCGTCCCTCGCCATCGGTGTACCCAACGGTCAGAAAATGTTTCCGCGACTTCGCCAGCAAAAACAGCGGGTTCACCAAAACAGCGCTGATATACCGCCGATCGACCTTCTGCCCGTACTCAATACTGACAATCCGCTCATACGGAATCTCCACGGTCTTGGCCTTCGTCTCAAACCGCAGTGAAGTCACATCGGTGGTAATAATCCGCCCCCCAGCCTTCTCGGCAAACACCGACGAAGTCCCCCCGATATACTCCGCCCGTCCGCCCAGGCTCCCCGCCCACAACGCCGCCGCCGCGAAGACAATGAAAAGCTTCATACGGTAAGGTAGTGCCCGCCGCGCCGAAGAAATCTCAAAGAAAAAAGAAAACAAATCAACGTTTCCATCGTCCAGATAACTTGAGACACGGATATGAGCAATAAATCCTGGCGAGCCTTCGCCGCCTCCGCCCTCCTGGCGCTGATGATCGGCACCATCGGCCAAACCATCCCCGCCGCCTGCGCCGTCGAAGTCGCCGCCGAGCGCATCGCCGGCTTCCAGCCCAAGCGTTCCGTAGCCGTCGAGCAAGCCGTCGATCTCATCCGCCAAGGCGACTACAGCCTCGCCCTCCTCCGCCTGACCTCCGAAAAGCAGGACACCTCCATGCCCGCCCAGGCCCGCATCTTCAGCGCCTACGCCCTACTCCTCGCCGGCAACTCCTTCGGCGCCTTCCCCGACCGCGGCTAGCCCGCCCGCGCCAGCCGCTTCCGCAGCCAATACACAACTACGGGAGCAAATGGCAGTAATGTACCCTCAGAATCCGCGCCGCTCCAAGTTCGCAACCATCGCTCCAGTTCCGCTTTGGTGTAGGTGCCCCGCCGGGTGTTAGCCTCCAGAAAACTCTCCAGTGCCTTCCTGCGATTCTGCGTTAGGTGGAACACGTTCAGGTTCAAGACTTCGTTGATCTCTCTGTCGAAAACCTCGTCCTCGGAATGAATCTCACCCGCTCCGGAATAGTGGATGCTCTCTTCCACCCGGTCGGCCGGTCGTGCCGGATTCCGGGACAAATCGCGATTGCCTTTGCGCGTGTCACAGTGCTGCTCTTCTGGAAGATGTCCTTCATTCCCTAAACACGCGCCTAGCAGGTTCCCATACTCCAGCTGCAGTGCCGGAAAGCGGTCCTGGCTGCGCCAATGCTCAACCTTCATTGCTCGCCATTGGGCCGAAACACGCGACATGCAATAGCAGCAGATCCCGCGCTGTTCCGCCACCAACGCCCGGCGAAGTTCCTCGCTTTGGCCATAGTTCGCATACGTCGCCCCCGGCCGCAGCCGATGCTCGGCCAGGCTTCGCGGCATGGCCCGCTTCGCAATGTTCCTCACTCGGGCGCTTCCAGGAACTGCATTAATACGTTTGCCCGAGTCACATCGGGGTCGTTATCGCCCAGTTGCTGCACTGCCAACCGGAGCAACTCCTTGGCCTCGCCGAACTTCTCCAAATCAATCGCCCGGAAGATCCGCGCCAGCAACTCAGACACTGCCTCGTCTCGCGAAGGGGCGTTCAATATCCCTTCCAGTACACCATTCGAGTCGATTCCAAATGACCTCGGCGGAGTGTACACCTTTCCCTCGCTGAGAATCCGAATCTCCTCCGGCTGCAACTCGCCAATGATTTGCGGCGAATGCGTCGTGCAAACAAACTGAATCGCCGGAAACGTGCGCTTCAAATCACCCGCCACCCGCCGCTGCCACTTCGGATGCAAATGAACATCCAGCTCATCAATCAATACCACCCCCGGCGTCAGCCGCAATACCGCATCCGGGTTTTCCTCAGTAATCAGATACGCATTCTGCGTAACACACTTAATCGCCAAATCTGCCACCAACGCCAGCATCATTCGCTGCCCGGCGCTAAGGTTCCCCATCGGCTGCACCGTGCCGCCAATCGACATCACAATCTGATCCCAATCAGCATCCAACCAAACCTCTTCCGCTCCCGGAACACACCCCAAAACAGCCCGCCGCACAGCCCCAAACCCCGGACGCCAACTTCCGCCGCGGTTCCCCCTTTCAACTGTCTCCCGCCGGAACCACTCCGCCAATTCCCAAAAACGGATCCGCTCGTCGAAACA
>CAMATG010000191.1 GCA_945860645.1 Candidatus Sulfopaludibacter sp. SbA3
CGGGCGCAGTTTGTGGGCTGGTTGGAAGGCGAGCTGGACCGGCTGGCGCTGGTGAAAAGGAACCCAGGTACGCCGCTCGTTCACCGGTTGAACCGCGTGGAGTATTCCAACGCCATTCGCGATCTGCTGGGGCTGCGGGTGAACGATCATGCGGCGAGTTTGCCGAGCGATGACGCCGGGTCTGGGTTTGACAATATTGGCAGCGTGCTGACGGTGTCGCCGCTGTTGATGGAGAAGTATATGTCGACGGCGCGGCGGGTGAGCCGGCTGGCGGTGGGCACGGTGAAAGTCAGCGCGGCGATTGAACGGTTCAATCCTGGGCGGGGACCGGCGCTCGATGCCTCCGATGAGCTGCCGCTGAATTTGCGCGGCGGGCTGTTGTTGCACTATCACTTTCCGGTGGACGCCGAGTATTCGTTTCTGATTCGGGTGCGGGGGAACGCGCCAGCGAATGCGTCGGCGCCGAAGCTGGATATACGGATTGACGGGCAGCGGGTGAAGCTGCACGATGTGGTGATTGACCCGAACGAAGAGGCGCAGATTACGCGGAACGTGGAGCTGCGGTTGCCGATCAAGGCGGGGGCGCACGCGATTGGCGCGGCGTTTTTGACCGAGACGTTGAAGCAGGAAACGGGCGTGGTGACGCGGGGACGCGGTGGCGCGCCGCCGCCCAACGCAACGGGCAATTCGGTGGAATATCTGCAGATCGGCGGGCCGTTCAACCCGACCGGGCCGGGTGAGACGGAGAGCCGGAAACGGATCTTTGTTTGCCGGCCGAAGGCGGGCGAGGCGGAGACGCCGTGCGCGCGGCGGATCATGACCGGGTTGGCGCGGCGAGCGTACCGGCGGCCGGTGACGGCGGCCGATATTACGCCTTTGATGAACCTGTTTGCGATTGGGCGGAAGGACGGCGGGTCGTTCGATCACGGGATTGAGACGGCGGTGCGGGGGATGTTGATGTCTCCCAATTTTCTGTTCCGGACGGAGCGGGATTCGATCCAGTTGGCGCCGGGGACGTCGCACCGGGTGACGGATTTGGAGCTGGCTTCGCGGTTGTCGTTCTTCCTGTGGAGCAGTATTCCGGACGAGGAATTGTTGCAGCTGGCCGAGCAGGGGCGGTTGCGGGCTGGGATGGCGGCACAGGTGCGGCGGATGCTGGCCGATGAGCGGGCGAAGTCGCTGGTTGAGAATTTTGCGGGGCAGTGGTTGCAGCTGCGGAACATCCCGAGCTGGCGGCCGGATCCGGAGAAGTTCCCGCAGTTTGACGAATCGCTGCGGGCGGCGATGAAGGCCGAGACGGAGCAGTTCTTTGAGTACATTGTGCGGGAAGACCGGAGCGTGTTGGACTTCATTAACGCCGATTATTCCATTGTGAACGAGCGGCTGGCGCGGCACTACGGCATGAAGGATGTGAAGGGGACGTACTTCCGGAAGGTGGCGGTGAACCCGGCGGAGCGGGGTGGAGTGATCACGCATGCGGGCGTCTTGATGGTTTCTTCGTATCCGACACGGACATCGCCGGTGTTGCGGGGCAAGTGGGTGTTGGAAAACATTTTGGCTACGCCGCCGCCGCCGCCACCGCCGAATGTACCCGATTTGAAGGCCTCGGCGGCGAATTCGGCAAAGGATTTGCGAGCGGCGTTGGAACAGCACCGGGCGAACCCGGCGTGCGCTTCGTGCCATTCGCGGTTGGACGCGATGGGTTTTTCGTTGGAGAATTTTGACGCGGTGGGCAAGTTCCGGGCGACGGAGGATGGCGTGAAAGTTGATGCCTCCGGATCGATGCCGGGCGGCATCAACTTCGTAGGGCCATCGGGGCTGCGCGATATGTTGATGAGCCGGAAAGAGTACTTCTTAGAGTGCATTTCCGAGAAGATGTTGACGTATGCGCTGGGCCGCGGCCTGGAGCATTATGACCTGCCGGTTGTGCGCCAGATCCGGCGCGACACCACGGCCAAGGAGTTCCGGTTTTCGGAACTGGTTTTGGCGGTGGTCAATAGCGTACCATTCCAGATGAGGAGAACCCCCGAGCGATGATTATTACCGGAAAACACCTTTCGCGGCGCACGTTGTTGCGCGGCTTCGGGACCGCCGTGGCGTTGCCGTTGTTGGACTCGATGGCGCCTGCCTTGGCGGCTCCGGCGCGGATGGGGAAGGCCCCGGTGCGCATGGCGTTTTTGTATGTGCCGAACGGGATCATCATGCCCGACTGGACGCCGAAGACGACGGGGGCGGGGTACGAGTTGTCGAAGACCTTGAAGCCGCTGGCGGCGCATCGCGAGAAGATGCTGGTGCTGAGCGGGTTGGACCAGTACAACGGGCAGGCGTTGGGGGACGGCGCGGGAGACCATGCGCGGGCCGGGGCGAGCTGGTTGACGGGCGTGCATCCGAAGAAGACGCAGGGCGCCGATATTCATGCCGGCGTGTCGGCCGATCAGGTGGCGGCGAAGGAGATTGGGAAGGCGACGACGCTGCCTTCGCTCGAGCTGGGCCTGGAAGACGGGCGGCTGGTGGGTGGTTGCGATTCGGGGTATTCGTGTGCGTACAGCAACACGGTTTCCTGGGCTTCGCCGACGACGCCGATGCCGTTGGAGATGAATCCGCGGGCGGTGTTTGAACGGTTATTCGGTGATGGCGAGACGACCGATCCGGCGGCGCGGGCGCTGCAGGCGCGGCAGGACCGGAGCATTCTGGATTTCGTGCGCGCGGACGCGGCGCGGTTGGGGACCGGGTTGGGCGCGGGCGATAAGCGCAAGTTGAGTGAGTATCTGGATGCCGTGCGCGAGATTGAAGTGCGGATTCAGAAGATTGAGAAGCAGGATCCGAACTCGGTGGTGTTGCCTTCGCTGGACCGGCCGGCGGGGATTCCGCCCACGTTTGAAGAGCACATTAACCTGATATTCGACCTGATGACGATTGCGTTCCAGGCGGATTTGACGCGCGTGATTACGCTGATGATTGGGCGCGAGGGTGGGAACCGGACGTATCGGAATATTGGTGTTCCGGATGCGCACCACGGGTTGTCGCACCACTTCAATGACGCGGCGAAGGTGGCGCGGCTGCAGAAGATCGATGAGCACCATGTGACGCAGTTGGCGTTGTTCCTTTCGAAGCTGCAGGCGACGAAGGACGGGGACGGGACGCTGCTCGATAACTCGATGATCATGTACGGCAGTTCGCTGAGCGACGGGAACCGGCATGAGCATGTGAACCTGCCCTGCGTTCTGGCGGGCGGGGGCGGCGGACGGTTCAAGGGCGGGCGTCATATTCAGTACAAGAAGGGGACGCCGATGACGAATCTGTTCCTTTCGATGCTGGACACGGCTGGCGTGCGGCCGGAGAAGATTGGCGACAGCACGGGTAAAGTTGACCATTTGAGCGAGATCTAAATTTCATGCGTATTTGTTTGTTCCTTCTGGCTGGTTTGACTTGTTTTGGACAGAGCCGGGAGGAACGGATATCTCGCGCGGCCGATGCTTTGCAGGACGCGGTGGTGAAGGCGCGGCGTGATTTTCATCAGCACCCCGAGTTGTCGAACCGCGAGGAGCGGACGGCGAAGGTGGTGGCGGAGAAGTTGCGGGCGTTGGGGCTGACCGATATCAAGACTGGTGTTGGAAAGCATGGGGTGACGGCGCTGCTGAAGGGCGGGAAGCCTGGGCCTGTTGTGGCTTGGCGCGCGGATATGGACGCGCTGCCGGTGTTCAGTTCGTCGACGAAGGCTTGGAAAAGTGTGAATGGCGGGGTGCACCACGCTTGCGGGCACGATGCGCATATTGCGATTGCGCTGGCGGTGGCGGAGCTATTGGCGGGGATGCGGGCCGATTTGCCGGGGACGGTGAAGTTCATTTTCCAGCCGGCGGAGGAGGGTGCGCCCAGGGGGGAAGAGGGCGGGGCGGCGTTGATGATTAAAGAGGGCGCGTTGGAGAATCCGCGGCCGGCGGCGATTTTTGGGCTGCATGTTTGGAGCCTGGCGCCGACGGGGACGGTGAACTATTCGTCGGGGCCGGCGATGGCTTCGGCGGATTCGTTCCGGGTGTCGATCAAGGGCAAGCAGGTACATGCTTCGACGCCGCATTTGGGGATTGACGCGATTGCGGTGGCGGCGCAGTGCGTGACGGCGTTGCAGACGATCCGTAGCCGGCGGATTGATCCGAACGAGAGTATGGTGTTGAGTATCGGGTCCATCCATGGCGGGAACCGGAGCAATATCATTACGGGCGAAGTGACGATGGAGGGGACGATTCGGACGTTCAGCGAGAACACGCGGGAGAGCGTGCGGGGGATGATGCGGCGGACGCTGGCGGGTTGCACTTCGGCGGGCGATGCGACGTTCAGTTTGGACTTTGATGGGACGGCGTATCCGGTGACGGTGAATGATCCGGGGTTGACGGCGGAGAGCCTGCCGCAGATGCGGCGGGTGTTGGGAGAGGCGAATATCCGGGCCGCGGCGCCGGTGACGGGGGCGGAGGATTTCTCGTATTTTCAGAAGATCATTCCGGGGTTCTTTTGGTTCTTAGGGGTGCGGAATGAGGCGCAGGGGATCACGGGGGCGCATCACACGCCGGAGTTTGATTTGGACGAGGCGGCGTTGGTGCCGGGGGTGAAGTTGGCGGCGAATCAGTTGGTGGATTATTTGGAGCGGCATCGGTAGGTTGTGGTTGTTGGGGGCTTGTAGAATAGATGGCCATGCGGATGGTTTTCTTTCTACTGGGGTTGATGGGCGTTGCCTTTGGGCAGGACGTGGCTGGGCTGAAGGTAAGGTCGATCGGGCCGGCGCTGATGTCGGGACGGATTTCGACCATCGCGGTGCATCCGCGGAATCCGGGGCTCTACTATGTGGGCGTGGCTTCGGGTGGGGTTTGGAAGACTGTCAATAACGGGGCGACTTGGACGCCGGTGTTTGATAAGCAGGGGAGCTATTCGATTGGGTATGTGACGCTGGACCCGCGGAACCCGAATACGGTTTGGGTGGGGACGGGCGAGGATAATTCGCAGCGGAGCGTGGGGTATGGCGATGGGGTTTACCGGAGCGACGACGGCGGGGCGACGTGGAAGAACCTGGGGCTGAAGAAGAGTGAGCATATCTCGAAGATCGTGATTGATCCGAAGGATTCGAATATTGTGTATGTGGCGGCGCAGGGGCCGCTTTGGGGGCCGGGCGGGGATCGGGGGCTCTATAAGAGCGTCGATGGAGGGAAGAGCTGGAAGGCTTCTTTGATCATTAGCGAGAACACGGGGGTGACCGATGTGGTGATGGATCCGCGGAACCCGAATGTGTTGTTTGCGGCGGCTTGGCAGCGGCGGCGGCACTTCTATACGTTGATCAATGGCGGGCCGGAGAGTGCGCTGTATAAGAGCGTGGATGCTGGGACGAGCTGGCAGAAAATGACTGGCAATGGGTTGCCGGCGGGGGAGTTGGGACGGATTGGGATGGCGATTGCGCCGAGCGAGCCGGACGTGATGTACGCGACGATTGAGGCGACGGGGCGGCTGAGCGGGTTGTACCGGAGTGAAGACGGCGGGGCGAATTGGACCAAGGTGAATGACGTGCTGGCGCAGCCGATGTACTACGCCAAGGTGTATGTGGACCCGAAGCAGGCGAACCGGATTTATATCCCCGATGTGATGTTCCGCGTGTCCGATGACGGGGGGCGGAATGTGCGGTTTCTGGGGGAGAAGAACAAGCACGTGGACAATCATGTGATCTGGATTGAGCCGGCGAATACGAATCATTACCTGGTGGGGTGTGACGGCGGGTTGTATGAGACTTGGGATAAAGGCGCGAATTGGATCTATAAGTCCAATTTGCCGGTGACGCAGTTTTATGACATCAGCGTGGACGATGCGAAGCCGTTCTATAACGTGTATGGCGGGACGCAGGATAACAACTCGCTTGCGGGGCCGGTGCGGACCAAGAGCGGGCATGGGATTTTGAATGAAGACTGGTATGTGACGCGGGGCGGGGATGGGTTCATTTCGAAGGTCGACCCGTTTGACCCGAATGTGATTTATGCCGAGAGCCAGAACGGCGGGTTGGCGCGGGTGGATAAGCGGACCGGGGAGGCGTTTGGGATTCAGCCGTTGGAGGCGCCGGGCGAGGCGCCGTTGCGTTGGAACTGGGATTCGCCGTTTACGCCGAGCGTGCACAAGGCGGGGCGGATTTATTTTGGCGCGCAGAAGATTTTCCGGAGTGATGACCGCGGGGGCACGTGGAAGGCTGTTAGCCCGGATTTGACGAGGGCGCTGGAGCGGAACCAGTTGACGGTGATGGGGAAGGTCTGGGGGCCTGATGCGATTGCGAAGAATCAATCGACGGCGTTGTATGGGAACTTGTCGGTGATTGTGGAGAGCTCGAAGAAGGACGGGTTGTTGATGGCGGGGAGCGACGATGGGTTGATCCACGTGAGCGAGAACGCCGGGACCGATTGGCGGAAGGTGGCGCCGATTGCGGGGGCGCCGGAGAACGGGTATGTGAAGAAACTGGCGGCGAGCGCGCACGATGTGGCTGTGATGTATGCGGCCTTTGACAATCATCAGAATGGGGACTTTAAGCCGTATCTTTTCAAGTCAGTTGATAGCGGGCGGACGTGGGCGCCGATCATGGGGAACCTGCCGGAGAATGGGGCCGTGAAGGCGTTTGCGGAGGACCCGATCCAGCGCGACCTGCTATTTGCGGGGACGGAGTTTGGCGCGTTTTTTACCAATGATGGCGGGAAGAAGTGGACGCCGATTACGGGTGGGATGCCGGTGATTCCGGTGCACGACATTGTGATTCAGAAGCGGGAGAACGATTTGCTGCTGGGGACGTTTGGGCGCGGGATTTACGTGCTGGACGATTATTCGGCGTTGCGATCGTTGACGGGGGAGACGCAGTTGTACCCGGTGCGGGATGCGCTGTTGTACTTGCCGACGCGGAAGCTGGGCGGGGCGGGGAAGGGCACGCAGGGGGAGATGCTGTATGCGGCGGAGAATCCGCCGTTTGGGGCTGTTTTCACGTATTTTCTGAAAGACGGGTTGAAGAGCAAGCGGGATGCGCGGCGGGAGGCGGAGCGGAAGAAGGATGCGCCGCCGGTGGCTTATCCGACGTTGGACGCGTTGCGGGCGGAGGCTGAAGAAGAGGCCCCGGCGGTGGTGTTTACGATTTTGGACGCGGCGGGACGGGCTGTGCGGCAGGTGACGGGCCCAGTGGGGAAGGGATTCAGCCGGGTGGCGTGGGATTTGCGCGAGCCGGCGGCGGTGGTGGCGCGGGGCGGCGGGGATGGGCTGAGCGAGGAGGCCGGGGGACGGCCGCAGCCGCAGGGGAATTTGGTGATGCCCGGCGTTTATAAGGTGCAGATGCAGACGCGGGTGGATGGCGTGTTGACGGCTGTCGGCGAGGCGCGGAGCTTCCGGGTGGTGTCCGATGGGACGAACGAGACGGAGTTCCGGTTGTTGAACGAGTTCCAGCAGAAAGTGTCGCGGTTGCAGAAGGCCGTGAACGCGACGGTGGACGGGATGGAGGGGGCGCGGGCGAAGGCGGCGGCGCTGCGGTCGGCGGCGGCGTTGACGCCGGGGTTGCCGGCGAAGGCGTTGCAGGATTTGCGGGCGGTGGAGCAGAAGTTGAGCGCGATGCGGCGGGTGGTTTCGGGCGATGCGTTTGCGGCGGGGCGGTATGAGGGGACGCCGACATCGATCAGCGGGCGGGTGAATTCGATCCTGTTCAGTTCGCGGGGCGGGACGGGGCGGCCGTTGGGGAGTTGGGTGGATGGGTATGCGGTGGCGGCGCGGGAGTTGCAGCGCGAGGTGGAGAAGCTGCGGGTGATTTTGGATGTTGATTTGAAGGCGCTGGATAAGACGTTTGACGCGGCGGGTGCGCCGGCGACGCCGGGGCGGTTACCGGCGTTTCCTTTGCAGTAGCTCGTAACGAAAGGGCGACTTTGAGCGCCTCTCTGAATGGGCCTCTTTTAGATAGACTGGAGAGGCCCTTTTTGTCCGCATTTCTCCGTTTGAAAGCCCTCATGTCATTGCGAGTATTTCTCATCCTTTTTGCCGCTTTAGCGGTTTCCTCATTTGGCGCCCCGGCGGGCGGGCTGGATGCGCAGTTTGCGCAGACGGTGAAGCCGTTTATTGCGAAGAACTGCCTGGGTTGCCATAGCGGGAAGACGCCGGCGGCGCAGTTTGATTTGAGTGTTTACACGTCGGCTGCGACGGTGGCGAAGGACTATCCGCATTGGGCGTTGATTGCCGAACGGCTGACGCTGAAGGACATGCCGCCGAAGCCGATGCCGGCGCCGCCGGCGGTGGAGTCCGAGGCGGTGATCGGGTGGATTCAACGGGTGCGGGTGGAGGAGATCCGGAAGTCGGCCGGGGACCCGGGGCTGGTGTCGGCACGGCGGTTGAGCCATGCCGAGTACAACTATACGATCCGGGATCTGACCGGGCAGGACATGAAGATCACGAAGGAGTTTCCGATTGATCCTTCGAATCCGGCGGGGTTTGATAATTCGGGCGAATCGCTGACGATGTCGCCGGCGCTGTTGAACAAGTATTTGCAGGCGGCGCGGGATGTGGCGAACCATATGGTGCTGACGCCGGACACGATTGATTTTGCGCCGCATCCGATGCTGGTGGAGACCGATCGGGAGAAGTGGGCGGTGCAGCGGATTATGGCGTTTTATGGGCGGCAGCCGGTGAAGCTGGCCGATTATTTTGAAGCGGCGTGGCGGCATAAGAACCGTCGCGGGACGTTGGCGGCGGTGGCGGCGGATTTGAAAGTGAGCCCGAAGTATTTGCCGGTGGTTTGGGAGTTGTTGCAGGAGAAGAACGCGGCGGGGCCGGTATTTAAGCTGCAGCGGATGTTTGCGGCGCTGCCTGCGGATGCGGCGGAGCGGGCGAAGTTGTGCGGGGAGATGGAGGCGTTTGTGGTGCGGATCCGTCGGCACACGGGGATGCAGTTCGCGGCGCCGAAGGTGAAGGGGTTGCCGGCGGGATCGCAGCCGTTGTTGCATTGGAAGAACGAGGAATTTGCCACGCACCGGCGGGAGTTTGACCCCGCGTCGTTGCGGTTGGATACCGACCCGCCGATGAAGGCGCCGGTGATTCCGCGGTATGCGGGGCTGCACCAGGAGGGCGCGCCGCGCTGGGCGGCGTTGGTGAACAAGGGCCGGGCGGGGGACATGGACCTGGTGGTGCCGGCGAAGGAGCGGGCGCGGTACGAGGCGGCGTTTGCGCGGTTTGCGAAGGTGTTTCCGGATCAGTTTATGGTGACCGAGCGCGGGCGTTATTTCCCCGATGATTCGCAGGACAAGGGGCGGCTGTTGAACGCCGGGTATCACAGCGTGTTGGGGTTCTTCCGGGACGACCGGCCGTTGATGGAAATGATTTTGGAC
>CAMATG010000192.1 GCA_945860645.1 Candidatus Sulfopaludibacter sp. SbA3
ATCCGTCTCCAACGCAACCAGCGTCATATGCGGCTCCGCCGCCGCCATCTGCCTAGCCCCATTCGGTGGCGCGATCTTCTCAAACTCCCGCCGCACAGCCCCCTGCGAAACATTCACCTGAGCCGCCGGCAGCGCCGCCGCATTCACCAGCAGCGAGTATCCACCCATCCAAAAATCGCGTCGATCCATGTCTGAAATCTTATATCTCAGCCCGCCCCCTGTCCATCCCCTCCCCAAATCCATATAAACTACCCCCATGCGCCCCGCCCTCGCCCTCCTCCTCCTCCTAGCCCTCCCTGCCTTCCCCATCACCCGCCAGGAACTCGTCTACACCTCGACCCCCCAAGGCGAACTCAAACTCACCCTCTTCTACCCGCCCGCTTGGAAGCCCACCGATCACCGCCCCGCCGCCCTCTTCTTCTTCGGCGGCGGCTTCGTCAATGGCACCCCAAACCAGTTCTTCTCCAAGGCCGCCTACCTCGCCAGCCGCGGCATGGTCACCGCCTCCGCCGAATACCGCATCAAAAGCAAGCACAAAACCACCCCCATCGAAAGCTTCGCCGACTGCAAAACCGCCTTCAAATGGCTCCGCGCCAACGCCGCCACCCACGGCATCGACCCCGCCCGCATCGCCGCCGGTGGCGGTTCCGCCGGCGGCACCTGCGCCATGAACCTCTCCGACGAAGCCGACTCCAAACCCAACCTCCTCCTCCTCTACAACCCCGCCACCAACGGCGACTACCCCTGGGCCCCCCTCAAAAACATCAAGCCCGGCCTCCCGCCCATGATCATGTTCTACGGCACCGAAGACACCCACTACACCCAAGCCAAACCCTACTTCCAAAAGGCCCGCGAACTCAAAATTCCCATCGAGCTCTACTACGCCAAAGGCCAGAAACACGGCTTCTTCAACGACAAACCCAACGCCGACTACTCCTGGCACACCGCCACCCTCTACATGACCGACGTCTTCCTCGCCAAACACGGCTACCTCCAAGGCAAGCCCACCATCGCCCACCCCACCGGCTCCAAAGCCGTCCTCTTCAGTGAAGCCGCGCAAATCCCAGCCCCCCAACAACCCCGCCCGCTCCCCCCGAACATCCGCGCCGAACGCGACATCGTCTACGCCAAAATCGGCGACCGCGAACTCAAGCTCGATATCTACCTGCCAACCGCCGAATCCCCAACAAAACGCCCTCTAATCGTCTGGATCCACGGCGGCGCCTGGCGAGCCGGCACGAAAGAACAAACCCCCATCCTCCCCTTCGTCCAGCAAGGCTACGCCGGCGCCAGCATCGGCTACCGCTACACCCAGGAAGCCCCCTTCCCCGCCAACGTCGACGACTGCAAAGCCGCCCTCCGCTGGCTCCGTGCCAACGCCGAAAAGTACAACATCGACCCCGCCCGCGTCGCCCTCTGGGGCTCCTCCGCCGGCGGCCATCTCGTGGCCTACCTCGGCACCACCGGGGACGACCCCGCCACCCGTGTCCAGGCCGTCGTCGATTGGTACGGCCCCACCCGCGTCGCCCGCATGTCCCACTACCCCTCCGCCATGGATCACGACTCCCCCGAGTCCCCCGAAAACCAACTAATCGGCGCCCTCATCCAGCAAAACGCCGACCTCGCCGAAAAGGCCAACCCCGCCCGCTACGCCTCCAAGGACGATCCGCCCTTCTTCATCCAGCACGGCGACGCCGACCCTCTCGTCCCCATGGAACAAAGCGAAATCCTCGCGACAGCCCTCAAAGCCGCCGGTGCCAAAGTCGAGTTCGAAGTCCTCCACGGCGCCGGCCACGGCGGCCCCCAGTTCCAAAACCCGCAAAATCTCCAAAAGGTAAAAGCCTTCCTCGACCGGGCTCTGAAATAGAGCGCTGATAGTCCGGTGAAAACTCATACGAAAGCCTTCGCTGCAACGATTGAGCGTCGAGACCCAGCAACCGGAACGCCAGCTCAAATCCCCGGCGCCTTCCGCCGCAGTTCATCGAGGAAGTTCAGCAGAAACGTCAGATGTGTGGGTAGCTTTTCATCATCGTCGGCCAGGATCGCCGCCAGTCGCTTGCCGTCCGGGGCAATGTCGTAGCTAGCGTACACGCCAGAAGGCCGGATCCGCGTTTCCGTCCACACCCGCGGTTTTCCGGCCGCGAACGAGTCGCCTTTCGCGGCGTAGCCGGCGGCCATCACGCGCCCATCGAAAGCGCGAAAAAGAAGTTCCCGACCGTCGCGGGACCACAGCGGCGCGCGGCCTCCTCCTACCGAAACCAGCCAGCGCCCTCCTCCTGGCGGAAGAAACGGCCGCACGTACACTTCTTCGGTCCCTGACTCATTGGATTCATACGCCAGCCAGCGCCCATCCGGTGAAAAAGCCGGCCACTTTTCGGCGAAAGGCGTTCCCACGAACAACTCCGGTTTCCCAAGCCGCAGCCCCGGACCACCGGGCCCCGCATCGGCTTCCACGGGAACGGTGAAGATATCCGAGCTGCCGCCGTTCCCGTTCTGGGTGATCACCAGGCGCTTCCCGTCCGGCGAAAACGAAGAGGGGTGCTCCCCCGCCTTACCTTCCGTCAGTCGCTTGGCCTCGCCCGACCCGTCCGCGCGGACCGCGTACAACCCGGATGCCGTCGGATTGAGGGATCGGAATACGATCACCTTCCCGTCGGGAGTCCACACGGGTTGAGAATTATAACCCAGCATGAAACTCAGCTGCGACGGCGTATCCCGGTCCAAGTCCTTCACCCAGAGGTCGCTCCCCTTTCCGGTGGAAACCTGAAATGCCAGACGCTTCCCGTCGGGCGAGAAGCGCGGACCGAAATAAAAGCCAAGCGGCGCGTGCAGCGGCTGTTCCGCCTTGCCATCGCTACCCACCCAGGAGATCGGCCTCCCCAGCGTCGGGGCTGCCTTACCGGCGAAGTAGACGAACATTCCGTTCTGCGCAAACGCGAAGTCCCCACCCGCCGAGCCGCTGCTGCCGACATCCTCCAAAATGGGCGCCGCTGCACCAGTCAGGGCTAACTTTTCGGGATCGAACGGCACGGCGAAAACCGTGGACTGGTGCAGGTAAACAAGATGGCCCGGCCCACGCGAGCCGTTTCCCTCGGCCAGATACCGGCCGAAGAAGCCCCCACGGTGCAGCGTCTTCCGCTCACCCGTCCGCAGCGAGATCACCTCGATGTTCGCGTTGCTGCGCTCCATGCTGAATTTCTCGAACGCGGTGAACACGACCGCCTCGCTACCGGGTAGAACCTGCGGCCAACGGTGGCTCAATTCGCCAGCGTTCAGTTTGGTTACCGGGACGGGCGTTCCGCCCGCGGCGGGGATTCGCACGAGGGTTCCCCCTCTGTTCAGAACGGCGATGATGTTGCCATCGTCCCCCCAGCTTCCACCGAAGCCAAGCGGCGCGTCGCACAGCGTAACCGTCGCGCCACCTCCCACCGCAATCTTCTTCAGTTTGCCCCCGGCAAAAAAACCAATCCAATCGCCGGCTGGAGAGAAGAACGGCCCATACGCATCTTCGGTTCCGGCAAGCGGCACCGCCTGTCCCTGCTGCAGCAGACGGGTGTGGAGGCGCACCTTGCCGTCTGCGCCGCGCAAGGAGAGAGCCAGGCGGGTGCCGTCCGGGGAAAGGGCGAGCAAGTTGCCGCGCAGGTCGATGCCACTATCGACCCCGGCCAAGGGCGTATCAGGATCGATATTCAGGTCAAGCCGCATCAACGGGCGGAGCGCGGCGGGGCGGGTGGCGGTGTACCAACCCACGCCAGCGGCAAGGCAGGCGAGCGTCGCGAAGCCGGCCACCCACGGCCACCATCCGGCCTTAGCGGGCGCTGCGGCTTGGGCTTGTCCCGGCGCATAGTTCTCGATCGCAATGCGGGCTTCGCCGATGTGTTGGAGCCGGGTCTTGATATTTCGGTCGAGGCAACGGCCGATGAGGTGTCTGGCTTGCTGGTCTTCCACCAGCGCCAGATCAATCGGGGCACGAACAACGTCGGCTAACGTATGGGTTACCGTCTCACCGTCGAACATCCGTTTCCCGGTCAGCAGTTCGTAAAGCACGACGCCGAAGGACCAGATGTCAGCCCGCCGATCGACCGGTTTGCCAGCAGCCTGTTCCGGCGACATGTAGCCCGCCGTGCCCAGGATCAGGCCGGCTTCGGTGGCGCGGAGGGTGAGTGTCGGTGAGTCGGCGCCGGACTGGGTTTGCCGTTCGGCAACGGCTTTGGCCAGGCCGAAGTCGAGCACCTTGACGACGCCCTCTGGCGTGACCTTGATATTGCCCGGCTTGAGGTCACGATGGATGATGCCTTTGTCGTGCGCCGCCTCCAACGCTTCGGCGATTTGTTTGGCGAGCGGGAGGGCCTCGGCGAGCGGCAAGGGGCCGCGCAGGGTATCGCCCTCCACCAGCTCCATGACAATGGCATTGGCTTCCAGGCCGTAGATGGCGGCGATATTGGGGTGATTCAGAGACGCCAGGGTTTGGGCTTCGCGCTGAAACCGGGTGAGGTAGTCAGCGTCGTTGGCCAAAGCCGCCGGGAGGACTTTGATGGCGACGTCGCGGTTGAGCTTCCTGTCGCGGGCTCTGTAGACCTCGCCCATCCCGCCGGCGCCAATGGCGGACACAATTTCATAAGGCCCGAGTAGTTCGCCAGGGG
The DNA here is from genome assembly GCA_945860645.1 of Candidatus Sulfopaludibacter sp. SbA3. Taxonomy (GTDB): domain Bacteria; phylum Acidobacteriota; class Terriglobia; order Bryobacterales; family Bryobacteraceae. The sequence continues at coordinate 4,644 of CAMATG010000192.1, forward strand.
TTAGGGACATTTGATTCGCTTTTGGCTGAAGTGAACTATTTTACATCACAGGAAGCGCCCGCCGATTCACTCAGAGCCCAGGGGGCTGATCATCGCTACGAATCACACTGGGATGACTTTTCACTTACTCATGCGGCCGTCGGGTCCCTTTTTCGACGAAAATCAGTTGCTGGTCCTCAGCGGTGGGGCCTGCCGGCCGGATCCGCTTGCCTCCCGGCTTGAGCTGCACCCCAGTTAAGATAGGGTCAGCAACCCCCGGCCTTCTTTCTCTCACCCCATGCCAGACCAACTTCACGCCCTCGTCCTCTTCTACATCAACCCCCGCAAAGCCGCCTCCGCCGTCCTCGACCACGGCCGCATCCTCTTCGCCCTCATCGCCGCCGTCGCCGTCACCCTCGTCATCTCCACCGCCGCCGCCCCCCTCCAAAACCAGGACTTCGCCAAAGTCATCCAAGCCACCGAATCCCAACTCACCCAGAACCCCGCCCCCGACGAAATCATCGCCCTCCAATCCCACGCCTCCCGCCAACTCTCCCAACGCTATTTCGCCGTCGGCCTCAAAAATCTCCTCTTTCTGGCCATCCTCTTCACCCCCATCGCCATCCTCATCCTTGCCACCTGGGATCACTTGGGCGGCGCCTTCACCGTCCTCTCCCGCGATTACCTCTCCGTCCTCGTCGGCCTCCTCTTCGCCTGGACCGCCGCCCACCTCCCCATCGCCTTCCTCTGGTTCCTCGCCAACCCCACACTCGCCGTCCCCCTCCAAGCCCTCGGCCTCATCGCCTTCCTCATCTTCGCCGCCCCCGTCCTCTCCACCGTCACCGGAGGCACCCTGAATCACGCCGCCATCGCCAGCCTCGCAGCCCTAGTCGCTACAGCAATAGCCCGCCCCTTCCTCACCGGCTCCGGCAACCTCCTCTACATGTTCGCCTCCCCCTGGCTCCTCTTCTTCCTCTGGCAACGTTTCAATGCCGATATCGGCGCCCTCGGCTCCGGCCTCGCCAACCGCCAAAACTTCAAACGCCAACTCGAACTCGCCACCATCAACCCCCACGATGCCGACGCCCACTACCAGCTCGGCCTCATCTACGTCCAACGCCGCCTCCCCGCCGAAGCCGAACAACGCTTCCGCCGAGCCCTCGAAATTGACCCCAACGAGCCCGAAGTCCTCCTCCACCTCGGCCTCCTCCTCCGCCATCAGGACGGCCGCCACGATGAGGCCCGCCCCCTCCTCGAACGCGCCGCCGAACTCAATCCCAAAGTTGCCTCCCACGAAGTCTGGCGCGAACTCGGCGCCGTCGCCCTCGCCGAAAACAAAAACGAAGATGCCCTCCGCTACCTCGCTCACTACACCGCCGCCCGCAACTACGATCCCGAAGGCCTCGTCCTCTATGGCCGCGCCCTCCGCGCCGCCGGAAAACACGACGAAGCCACCGCCGCCTTCCTCCAGGCCATCGAGTCCGTCAAAGGCGCCCCCTCCTTCCGCCGTCCCGAATTGGCCCGCTGGGAGGCCATTGCTCGCCAGGAGCTGAAAGCCAGTCATCGGCTTCCTGTTCCGTGTTCACGGCCAGGAGTTCAATAGCGTCCGCCGGGCCACAGGTTCCAGAACGTTGCGCGAGTTCCAACTGCGGCCCACCGAAACCTTCCTGTACACGTCTGGCGCCATCGATCTCTGGGAGTGGGAGATCCGACTCGTGGACGACGAACCTGGATCTGTGGGTGACGATGCGCCGCTATGTCTGGGCGGTCGCGGCGCCGCACCGCCACAACACCGTGGTGGTCCCACCGGCTACCGGCTGATGCTGAAACGCCAAAGGATGGGCGAGGCGAAGTGCACCCCGGTGCAGATGGAGGCCTGGGTATGTTGGTTGCCTCCGATCCCGAGGCGCCGCCCGAGACCTGGCGCTCTTATCGGCAGATCCTCCAGGAAGGATTCGAGAGCATCGATCAACGGCGGCAAGATTGCGGACCGCTGGAGCCGGGGCGCTTCAGCTTGGAAGAAGCCAACCAACGTCTGGCCCGGCGCGAGGACCTCATGCGGTGGTGGCGCGTATGACCTTCCGGGTGGAAGTTGTGTGCCTCCCCGAGGGCGGCGAACAGCGGTGTAGCGTGGCGGAACTGGATAGGGCGGAGTTGGTCCTGGAGACCTTGGGGATAAGCGTAGCCGAAGGCAAGTCCACTCTGCACGGGATACAGGAGTTTATGGCCGTCCAACAAGTGATCGAGGATCTGCGGCGTAAGCGCGTATGTCCGGCCTGCGGCCGGCGCTTTCACAGCAAGGACGCTGGCACACATACGATCAAGACCGTGTTCGGGGAGGTCGAGGTGCCGAACCCGAGGTGGGGCGTTGTCCATGCCAAACCGAAGGTCCACGGACATTCCGGCCGGCCACGGCCTGGATACAAGAGGCGCGCACCAGTCCGGAGTTGCTGTATCTGGAGACGAAGTGGGCCTCGCTGGTTCCGTTTGAGAAGGCGGTGGACTTGTTGAAAGAAGTCCTGCCGGTCGCCGAAGCGACCAATTCGCAGACGGTCCGCGAACATCTGCACGCCGTGGCCGAACGCATCGAACAGGAACTGAGAGAAGAACGCCCGCCCCATAATTTTGCGACCGTGGAATCGATTGCCGGACGGTCCCATCACGGTTGGTATCGACGGCGGGTACGTCCGCGCGTCTCACAAGCAAGGGAATTTCGAAGTGATCGCAGACCGTAGCGTGGTGGCGTTCCGGAGGAAAGCAGGAGACTCGGTTCCGCCGCCGAAATGCTTCGGCTTCGTACAGACCTACGATCAGAAGCCGCGGCAACGGGTCTGGGAGGTCATGAGGTCGCAAGGGATGCAGGAGAACCAGCAGGCGGTCTTCAAGTCCGACGGCGGCGAGGACGTACGGCAGGTGCAGGAATATCTGCATCCAAACAGCGAACACCTGCTCGACTGGTTCCACGTCACCATGCGACTGACCGTGTTGCAACAACAGGTCAAAACGCTGCAGACGGACCGTCCCGAGGAGGGTTCCGCGTCGTCGAAACAGATCGTGAGCATCAAGCACCTGCTGTGGCACGGCAACGTGGACGAGGCGCTGGATCGAATCGACACCCTATTGATGGATCTGGACCTGATCCGCAGGCAGTCGGCTCCGGCGGAAAAGTTGGCGGCGGGGATCTCGGACTTGCGGACCTACATCGGGAACAACCGAGGGTCGATCACGAATTACGGGGAGCGGTACGGGCAGGGAGAAACGATCAGCACGGCGTTCGTGGAATCGACCATCAACCAAGTGGTGAGCCGCCGGTTTGTGAAGAAACAGCAGATGCGGTGGACGCTGAGGGGAGCGCACTTGCTGCTACAGACGCGGACGAAGGTTCTCAATAACGAACTGGAAGACGCGTTCCGGCGCTGGTTCCCCCGGTTTCGCCATAAGGCTCAAACGGACAGTTTAGAGCAGAGGGCCGCTTGATCCCCGACTTCCTGGCGCTCTCTCTACTTCTCCGGTTGCGATGCTTCCGGCAGAAGAAAAATCTCGGTGATGGCGGCAGCGAGCGGACGGCCCTCGATGCTGGCGTCCATCCACTTGGCGAACTGAAGGGCGACTTCGTTTACTCCTTCGTCGAGTTTGGCTGCAACACAGAGCATTTTTCCGACAGTCATCCCGGTGGTAGTCATCGGAAACTCACCCGCCGGCCGGGAGTTGAAGGAGACGGAAACGCGCTGGTCCTCGTGCAGATTGCGGTAGCGGATAACGAGAGAATACGCACCGGCCGACGGCGCGTGGAGCTCGACCTTGGACACCGGACCGTAGGCCCAGCGGAAGACGGGCAGGTTGTATTCGGGGAAGGGGCCTTCCTCAAAGCCCATGCTGTGTCCGGTGACCGTGATGCCATGCAATTGAGTGATGAGCCGCGCTTCGGGCGCTTGCCGCGGAGACATCTGGAAGGCGATCTTCGGTTGTACGCCCAATTTGTCCAACAGTCCGAGCCGTCGCCAGGCCCGGAACATGTGATAGTAGCTGGCTTCCGGAGACCACTCGTTCTCCACGTATATGCGGCCCCAGTCGCCCATATCCTGACGAAGCTTTGGACGACGGTACAACTCAAGGATCGCCGCACCGAGTGCTTCGATGCTGATCTCATCGACAAGAATGCCGGTCACACCATCAACAACGGCTTCCTGCATTCCGGACCCTCGGATACCGACGACCGCGGTGCCGCAAGCAGCGGCTTCAATGAAGACCTGACCAAATGTCTCCTCGGCGCTTGGGGCGACCAGAACGTCGGCAGCGGCATAATAGGCAGCCAGGAGGTCGGGGTCATTCAAATGCCCGGGCCGCCGGACATCGATAGCGAAAGACTCGCCTGCCATAACGTAGCCCAAGCTGATTACCGTCACGTTGGGAAGTTCGAGCGCCTCGACGGCCCTGAGCGCCAGTTGTGTGTTTTTCCGTTTGTCATAGAGGTCGCCGGAAAGCACGACGATAAAGCGATCCTCGGGCAACCCAAGCCTGCTGCGGCAGGTACGGCGGTCACGCGGTCGGAAAACGTCGATCGGGAAACTCAAGCGGAACGGGACTACTGGAAGATTGGGCCGCCCAGCCCCTGTTGTCGCCATAAACTTCTCTGCCTGCTCGCAGGTCCAGGAAGAGTTTCCGAGCAACGCCAACTGGGTCTGGCTGAAAAGTAACCGCTGCTTTTGTTGCCA
>CAMATG010000193.1 GCA_945860645.1 Candidatus Sulfopaludibacter sp. SbA3
GGCGGGGGCTATGCTGTTTGCGGACCGGAAGATGACTTTTGTGCCGCATACGGCGCGGCAGGACAACTATCATCCGCCGCGGCAGTTAATGCTGGCGCTGTTGACACTGGACCGGATGATGAAGAAATAGGGGCGGCTGGTATAATTCATTTTCCCCGTTTGTCCGCGCGGCCCCTGTCTCCGCGACCCTTGTTGGTCTGACTTTCAATTTTACTCTGTGCGGGCTGGTTGCCCGGCACGGAGACAGGACGATTTCATGGCACCTTTTCAACGACAGATTTTGACGGCCGGGCTGTTTCTGGCCTCTAGTATTGCGGGGGCTCAGGACGCGGGCCTGGTGGCGAAGGCAAAGGCGATTCATAATCGCGTGCTGAAGCTGGATACCCACAACGATATTGCGCCGGAGAATTTTACGCCGGAGTGCAACTACACCAAGCGGCTGACGACGCAGGTGAACCTGCCGAAGATGGCCGATGGGGATATGGACGTTGCCTTCTTTATCGTCTATGTGGGGCAGGGGTTGCCGACGGAGGAGGCCTACGATATCGCCTATAAAGAGGCCATTTCGAAGTTCGACGCGGTGCACCGGTTTACGGAGAAGATTGCGCCGGAGAAGATGGGATTGGCGTTGACGCCGAAGGACGTGCGGCGGCTGCATAAGCAGGGCAAGCGGGTGGCGGTGATCGGGGTGGAGAACGCCTACCCGATTGGCACCGATATTAAGCGGGTGAAGGAGTTCTACGACCGGGGCGGGCGGTACATGTCGCTGGCGCATAACGGTAACAGCCAGTTGGCGGATTCGAACACGGGCGAGGCGTCGGGGTATCTGCACAAGAATGGCTTGTCGCCGTTGGGGCGGGAGGTGATTGCGGAGATGAACCGGCTGGGGATGATGGTGGATTTGTCGCATCCGTCGAAGGGGGCGAATTTGGAGGCGATCCGGTTGTCGAAGGCGCCGGTGATTGCGTCGCATTCGAGCGCGCGGGCGTTGGCTGATCATAGCCGGAATATGGATGATGAGCAGTTGCTGGCGGTGAAGCAGAATGGCGGGGTGGTGCAGATTGTGGGGTTTGCTTCGTATTTGAAAGTGGATTCGAAGGAGCGGGCGGCGGCGTTGGCGGCGTTGCGGACGGATATGGGATTTGGGGGCGGGGCGCGGGCCGGTGGGCCGACGTTCCGGCGGCCGGAGCGGAGTTGTCAGGAGGAGGTTGTTGGTGGTTCCGCTGCTGCGGCTCCGGCTGCGCCTCGGCGTGGGTTTTTGAACATGCTGCCGGCGGATAAGCGGGAAGAGTATGTGAAGCGGATGGCGGAGATTGACGCGAAGTATCCGGCGCCGGCGCGGGCGAATGTGCAGGATATGGTGAACCACATTGACTATGCGGTGAAGTTGATGGGGATTGACCACGTGGGGATTTCGTCGGATTTTGATGGGGGCGGCGGGATTGACGGGTGGGACAGCGCGGCGGATGCGTTTAACGTGACGATGGAGCTGGTGAAGCGGGGGTATACGGACGCGCAGATAGGGAAGTTGTGGAGTGGGAATTTGTTGCGGGTTTGGGGGGAGGTAGAGAAGGCGGGGAAGAAGTTGAAGAAGTAGTGTTTTTGTGGCTTGCTTTTGCCGGGGGCGCCGCTTTGCGCGGTGTCGGCCCTGTGTTAACGGAGGTGGAGTTGCGGTTGGTGGGGCTGATGGGGCGTTGGGAGGGTTTATTCGTTCCTTCTTTTGTTTCCCCTTCTTGCTTCCTCGGTGCCAGGCACCGGGTCGGGCGACTTCGTGGTTTTACCGGTGACTCTTGCCCGGAGCCAGGCACCCGGCGGTGGGTTGGTGGTTTGAGGATTTTCCCTATTCCTCATTGCAAGGCACCCACCTTCAGCTCTTCTCGAATGATGGTGCGGCTTCGTCGTTTTTGGGGACACGCTAAAGCATGTCCCCGGAGGGGGCCTTCGCTGCGTCGTGGGTTTCTCTTTGCTGCCTCTATTTTTTCAAGAACGTCACGAGCCAGGCGTTGACCTGGGCGACTTGCTCGGGGATGTTGTTGTGGCCGGTTTCGAGGGCTAGCAGGAGCTGTTTTTCGCCGGGGATGACGTTGTAGGCGGAGTACATCGACGTCGGGGGGCAGGTCTCGTCATTGAAGCCCCAGGTGTAGAGGCCGGGCACCTTCACACGGCGGGCGAAGTTGACGACGTCGTAGTAACGGGTGGTTGCGATTTTCTCCGGCGTGCGGTGGGACATGGGGCCTTCGGTGGCGCGGAACATGTGGGGCCAGCCGCCGGCGCGTCCTTGGAGATAGCCGGTGACGTCGGCGAGGGCGGGGTAGTAGGCGGCTAATCCTTTGACTCGCGGGTCGAGGGCGGCGGTGACGATGGAGAGCGCGCCGCCCTGGCTGCCGCCGGTGACGGCGAGGTTGGTGCCGTCCCAGTTGGGGTGGCTGGTGAGATAGTCGTTGGCGCGGACGCAGCCCAAGTAGACGCGGCGGTAGTAGTAACGATCCCTGTTATCGAGACCGTAGGTGTTGTAGCCGGCGAGGGCGGCGGTGCCGAGGGCGTCGTAGAGCGACTGATCCATGTTGACGGGGATGCCGTGGATGCCGATTTGGAGGGAGATGATGCCGCGGGCGGCCATCTCTGCGATGCCGCGGTAGGGGCGGACGCCGGCGCCGGGGACGGTAAGGAGCGCCGGGTATTTGCCGGGGGCCTTGGGTTCACAGAGGATGCCGTAGAGGCGGGAGGGCAGGGTGCCGGCGCCGATGTTTTGGAGATTGAGGTGGTAGCAGTTGGCGGCGGCGTTGCCGTATTCGGGGATGAGGGTGCGCTTGGCGTCGAGGGGGATCTTCGCGAGGGCGGCAATGCCCGCGGCCCAGAATTGATCGAAGTCGGCGGGGTCCTGCTGGGTGGGCTGGAGGGCTTCGGGGCGGAAGGCGGCGGTGGAGAGGCCGCGGTAGGTTTTACCCTTGAACTCGAGGGTGGCGATGCAGCGGAGGAAGCCGGGATCGGTCATGGTGCCGCCGTCGATGGTGAGGCCGGTGGCGGGGAGGGGGACGGTTTGCTCGATGGTGGGCGGCAACATTTCCGGCCCGATTTTGTAGGTGACTTTGGCGCCTAGGAGGGGGTGGCCGTCCTGGATGGCGGTGATGTGGAAGCGGACGGGTTGGCCGGGTTGGTAGCGCCAATCGGCGCGGTCGGTGGAGACGCGGAGTTGGACGGTGCCGACGCGGTCCTGGGCGAGCAGGGGGAGGGCGAGGAGGGTGAGTAGGGCGAGTCGGAACATGGGTGCCCTAATACGATATCGCGGGTTCTGATCTTTGCGACACTGGGTTTTGCGTATGTGCCAGCTGGGAGCGCGGCTGGTGACGGAGGAAGGTGGAGCGTGCCGATCAAGGCGATGGTGCAGTTTGGAATCTGGGCGATGGTTTTGGGGCTGGCGGTTTTGGCACCAAAGTTTCTGGAGCCGGTGTGGGAGAAGGCCGAGGCGGGGTTCCGGAGATTGGCCGGGCGCCGGTGGCTTAGCTGCCTGGCGGTGGCTGTATTGGCGCTTGCGGGGCGGGCGGCGCTGTTGCTGGTATGGGACTTGCCCAAGGCAGTGGTGAGCGATGAGTTCGGGTACCTGTTGCAGGCCGATACGTTTGCCTCCGGGCGGTTGACGAACGCGGTGCATCCGCACGCGGAGTTTTTTGAGGCGCCGTTCATTCTGCAAAAGCCGACCTACTCTTCGAAATTTCCGCCGGGGCAGGGGTTGGTTCTGGCGTTCGGCACGGCGGTTTTCGGGCATCCGTGGTTTGGCGTGTGGCTGAGTTGCGGCCTGCTGGGGGCGGCGCTGTGCTGGGCGCTGCAGGGGTGGGTTTCGCCGCCGTGGGCGCTATTGGGCGCGCTGATTGCGATGCCGTTCTACACCTTAACGTACTGCATGAACAGTTACTGGGGCGGGGCTGTGGCGGGGATTGGCGGGGCGCTGGTTTACGGCGCGGCGGGGCGGATGGGGCGCGAGAGATGGATGGGCGCGGTGTTTGCATTGGGCGCGGTGGTGTTGGCGTTGACGCGGCCGTTTGAGGGGCTGTTGGTGCTGTTGCCGATGACGCCTTTCCTGTGGCGGTTGCGCGGGCGCGAGTGGGTGCCGTTGTTGTTGGTGGCGGCGAGCGGGGCAGGGTTTTTGTGCACCTACAACGCCCGGGTGACGGGGGATCCGCTGCGATTGCCGTATCTGGAGTACGAAGCGCAGAACCCGATGACGAGCCATTTTTCGTTTCTGCCCTTACCGCCGCAGCGGTTGTACGAAAGGGCGGGGATGACGGTGATGGACCATTGGGAACGGGAGGCGTGGGCGCATACGAAGAAGCCGGGCTTCGTGTGGCGGCGGCTGGGGGAGATGCGGGCGCGGGTGGCGACGTATTTCGGTACGGCGGCGGTGTTTCTTCCGTTGATTGCTTTTGCGGGGGTGTGGGTGCGGCGGCGGGATTTGTGGCCGGTGGTGTGCGCGCTGGCGTTGCTGGTGGGGGCGGGTTTGACGGAGACGGTGTTTTTCGGGCACTATGCGACACCGTTGCTGGCGGGGTTGGCGTTGCTGATGGTGGAGGGGCTGCGGCAGTTGCGGGGGTGGCGGGGGACGACGGGGGTGTGGATGGCGCGGATGCTGCCGGTGGCGGCGTTGCTGCTTGCGTTGGTGGAACCGGGGGCGAAGCTGTTGAAGGGGGAATCGCTGGACCAGGCGGGAGCGGGGGGGCGCGAGGTGGTGGAGGAACTGGTGGCGCCGTATGCTGGGGACCATGTGGTGCTGGTGCGGCATACGTCGCCGTCGGCGTTTGAGCCGAAGTGGGAGAAGTACGCGACGATTGACTCGACGCCGATGTATGTGGAGTTTGTCTATAACGGGGCGAACATCGACAGCCAGCGGGTGGTGTGGGCGCACGACCTGGGGGAAGAGGCGAATCAGCGATTGCGAGCTTACTATCGGGGCCGGAAGTTCTGGTTGTACGACCCGGCGGTGAGCGACCGGGCGGTGACGCGGATGTGGCCGGAGCTTTAGGCTCCGGCGAGGCGGGCGCCGGCCCAGGCGGTGGGGAGGGTTGTGGCGGCGAGGGCGATGGGGTACCAGTGGGGGCCGAATTCGGGGCCGGCGTTCCAGGTGAGGACGACGCCAATGGTGCTGATGAGGAGGCCGATGCCACCGGAGAGGAGGGCGTGGCGCATGGGGCGGTCCGGTGCGATTTTGGCAACGAGATAGCCGCCGAGGATGCCGATGGCGGTGCGGTAGGCGAGGGCGAGGAAGAAGCGACTGTCGGGCATGGGCTGGCCGAGTGGGGGGAAGACGCCTGTCGAGTGCATCAGCGCGTCGGCGGCGAGGGAGAGGAGGACGACGGCGACGAAGCCGGCGAGGAGGGCGGCGAAGCTGCGGCGGAGGTTGCGGGTTTGGCTCATTTGGATTTGCGGGCGGCGACTTTGGCGAAATCGCGGAGGGCGTCTTTGCCGATCCAGCGCGCGGTGGGGTCCTTCGATTTTGCCAGTTTTTCCGCGAGGGCTGTGGCGGCTTCGGTGCAGGCGGGGCTGTGGCGGCCGATGCCGCGGAGGGCCCAGTTTACGCCCTTTTTGACGAAGTTGCGCGGGTCGGTGGCGGCGGGCTCGATGAGTTGCAGGCCTTCGAGGAAGTTTTCGTCGGGGTTCTTTTTGTCGTGGCCGGCGAGGCAGGCGAGGAGGGCGAAGGCGGCTCGCTTTTGGAACTCGCCGGGTTCGGCGCTCCATTGGTGGACCTTGGACCAGGCGTGGGGAGTGCGGTCGAAGAGATGGAAACAGACGGTATCGACGACGCCCCAGTTGTCGAAATCGCGGCACCAGCGGTCCATTTGGGCGGGGGTGACTTTGGCGGGTTCGTCGATGAACGACGTGAGCAGGCGGGCTTCGTAGACGCCGGTTTTCCAGAGGGCGGCGGCGAGGGTGTGGCTGCGGCCGAGTTGTTTTGCGAGTTTTTGGATATTCGAGATGGAGACGCCGAGGACGTTGGGCGGGTTGATGCCGAAGCGGACGAGATTCACGCGGTCCTGGGGGGTGGCGTGTTCGGTAAGCCAGGCGAGGATTTCGGGGACTTCCATGGGTTAGTTTGTTTCGGCGAGGATGGCGTCGAGGACTGCGAAACTTTCTTCCATGCCGCGCTCCATGCCAGATTGAGCGGCGCCGTCGCGGGCTTCTTTCGACTCGTATTCCATGGTGATGGAGAGCGTTGTCTGGCCGTTGTGTTCGAGGAAATCGACGGTGTTGAGGGCTTCGCCGGGGTACCAGGGCTGGTCGAACTTTTCGGTGCAGACGATGCGTTCGGGGGCGGTGATTTCTTTGTAGACGCCGGAGAGGCCGAGCTCATTGCCCTTGGCGTTGCGCCAGACCCAGCGGTATGCGCCGCCGACGCGGAGATCGACTTCGCAGACATCGAACGTCCAGCCGTTGCGGACGCCGAGCCAGCGCTTGAGGAGTTCAGGTTGGGTGTAGGCGTCGTAGACGAGTTGGCGGGGGGCGCGGAAGGTGCGGGTGACGATGAGGATTCTGTCGCCGCTGGTCGAGACGTGGGTCATTTGCGTTTTCCTTTTTGGAGATCGGTGAGGAGCACGTCGAGATTCTGGAAGCTGGCTTCCCAGAACTCGCGGTAGTATTCGAGCCATTGGTTGGCGGCGGCCAACGGTTCGGGCACGAGGCGGCAGGGGCGGCGCTGGGCGTCGCGGCCGCGGCTGATGAGGCCGGCTTGTTCGAGCACCTTCAAGTGTTTGGAGATGGCCGGCTGGCTCATGTTGAAGGGTTGGGCGAGTTCGGTGACGCTGGCTTCGCCGGCGGTGAGGCGGGCGAGGATGGCGCGACGTGTGGGATCGGCGAGGGCGGCGAAGGTGGAATCGAGCGATGGGGGTGCGTGCATAGCCAGACAGTTAAATAACCATTTGATTATGTATGGAGCTGCTTATTGCGTCAAGGGCGATTTTGTATGAGGAGATTTTGTGCGACGAGCGCGGTGTTGGCGTGAATGGATACGGTGTCGTTGACATCGCGGGCGTAGCCGCCGGCGAGAGTGACGACGAAGGGGATTTGGCGTTTGGCGGCTTCGGAGAGGACGAGTTCGTCGCGGCGGCGGAGGCCGGGGATCGTTAGGCGGAGGCCGCCGAGTTGATCGTGTTTGTAGGGATCGGCGCCGGCGACGTAGTAGAGAATTTCGGGGTGGTGGGAGTCGAGAGCTTCGAGGAGGGCGGGACGGAGAGCGTCCAAGTATTCGTCGTCTTCGACGCCGTCGCGGAGGTCGATGTCGCGGTCGGACGGGGGCTTACTGTAGGGGTAGTTGTTGAACTGGTGGATGGAGAGGGTGTATGTATCGGGGTCGCCCGTGAAGATGTAGGCGGTGCCGTTGCCGTGGTGGACATCGACATCGACGACGAGGGCGCGGCGGCCCATTTTGCGGATGGCGACGGCGACGTCGTGGATGGCGCAGAAGCCTTCGCCGTGGGCTGGGAAGGCGTGATGGAAGCCGCCGCCGATATTGTAGGCGCCGCCGTGTTCGACGGCGAGTTCGGAGGCGAGGATGGTGCCGCCGGCGGCGAGCCAGAAGGCGCGGGCGGTTTCGGGGGACCAGGGGATTTCGAGGCGCTGGATTTCGGCGAGGGAGAGGGTGCCGTCGCGGAGACCTTCCATCCAGTGATGGGTGTGGACGAGGAGGATGTCCGAGTCGGAGGCGGCATCGGGCGGGGTGGTGGGGAGGGCGAGGCGCTCCTTGATGAGTTTGTACTTGCGGGAAGGGAAGACGTGGCTGCCGATGTTGAGGTCGTAGCTATCGTGATAAACGAGGGGCAGCACGGGTTTAAGCCTGCAGGGCGGTGACCAGGGCGGCGGAGTAGACGTCGCCGGCGGAGCAGCCGCGGGAGAGGTCGTTGATGGGTTTGGCGAGGCCCTGGAGGAAGGGACCGAAGGCGGCGGCGCCACCGAGGCGTTCGACGAGTTTGTAGCCGATGTTGCCGCTGGCGAGATCGGGGAAGATGAGGACGTTGGCGTGGCCGGCGACGGGGGAGCCTTTGGCTTTGCTGGCGCCGATGGAGGCGATGAGGGCGGCGTCGGCCTGCATTTCGCCATCGACGTTGAGTTCGGGGGCGCGTTCGCGGAGGACCTTGACGGCTTCCTGGACCTTGGTGACGAAGGGGTGTTCGGCGGAGCCTTTGGTGGAGAAAGACAGCATGGCGACGTGGGGCGTGGCGCCGGTGACCGACTGATAGCTGCGGGCGGTGGCGATGGCGATTTCGGCGAGTTGGGTGGGATCGGGATCGGCGACGATGGCGCAATCGGCGAAGGCGAGGACGCCGTCCTGGCCGAACGACCGGTCGGCGGTGCACATGAACATGATGCTGGAAACGGTCTTGACGCCGGGGGCGGGGCCGACGGAGTGGAGGGCGGCGCGGACGGTATCGGCGGTGGTGTTGGCGGCGCCGCCGACGAAGCCATCGGCGTCACCGGCGGCGACCATGAGGGCGGCGTGGTAGAGGGGCTGTTTGGCGAGGGCGCGGGCTTCGAGTTCGGTCATGCCTTTGGCGCGGCGGCGCTCGTAGAGGATGCGCCAGTAGCGGTCGTCGGGGGCGGCGTTGACGAGGATGGGGGTGACGAGGCCATCGGCGGAGAGGCGGGCGGCGGCTTCGATAATGCGAGGGTCGGAGCCTTCGGGGAAGACAATGCGTTTTTGCGCGGGGAGGCGGCGGAGGCGCGCCTTTTGACTGTCTAGAAAGGCGGTAGCGGACTCAGGGAGTGCCATACGTCTTCATTGTAGCGAGGCGGGGTAGCGAGGCGAGTCCGGGGGATTCTGCGATAGACTCTTGATTTGGGGGATCCCCGCGAATTATGCGTAAAAAAGTAACAGTCATAGGCGCCGGCAATGTCGGCGCGAATTGCGCTCTGCGCATTGCCGATAAGGAACTGGCGGACGTCGTTCTGCTGGATATTGCCGAAGGCATTCCGCAGGGCAAGGGTCTGGACATCGCCCAGTCGGGTCCGGTGCAGGGCTACGATGTCAGCATCGTCGGCACCAATGATTATGCGGACACGGCGAACAGCGACATCGTCGTGATCACGGCGGGCATTGCGCGCAAGCCGGGCATGAGCCGCGACGATTTGCTGGCGATCAACAACGACGTTGTACGGTCGGCGGCGGTGAGCGCGATTCAACATTCGCCGAACGCGATTCTGATCCTGGTGACGAATCCGCTGGACGTGATGTGCTGGGCGGCGTGGCAGGCGACGGGTTTGCCGAAGAACCGCGTGATCGGCATGGCGGGCGTGTTGGACACGGCGCGTTTCAAGACG
>CAMATG010000194.1 GCA_945860645.1 Candidatus Sulfopaludibacter sp. SbA3
GTCAGCGCCTTCGCCATCCGGAAGAACTGCGTCCCCGGACCCGATCCGCCGTCCATCTCTTTCAGAATCGCCACTTGCTCCGCTTCGGTCAATCGCGTGAAGGGCTTCGCGTGCTTGCCCATCGCCACGCTGTCCAGCCATCCCAGCCCGCTGACAAATGCATCGCGCTGCGCCTGCGGCCCGGCCGCCAACAAACGGTCCATCCAACGGTTCACCAGCGCGGCCTTCGCGCCCGGCGTATCGGTAGCGGGAATGATCAACTCGCTCAACACGATCACCGTTTCATTCTGGTGCGCGTCAAACAGTTCCGGCTTCCAGTCCGGTGTCGTTGACACCTGCGCCAGCGCGCTACCCGGCGCCGCGACAGCCGCCAATTGCAATAAGTTGCGACGGTCCATATCGAAGTTTCATGCTATCACTGAAAGCTATGCAACGCCTATACCTTACCCTAAGCCTCCTCGCCCTCGCCGCCTGCGGCAGTTCGTCCATCCAGTCGGTGGTCACCAAGACAATCACAAAGACGGGCTCCAACTATTCCCTGAAGCTGGAGTACCCGGAAATCCCCGGCGCGCCGGAAAAGCTGAACAAACAGATCGCCGAGTCCGCCCTCATCCGTTTGGAGAAGGTGGAAGACTCGCCGATTCCCTTCGAAGAGTTCGCCAAGAACGTCGCCGGAGACAAGCTCGTCACCGATCTCAAGCGCGAAAGCATCACCAAGGTCGCCCACAAGACCGCCACCATCCTGACAACCCGCTGCCAAACGCTGGACGGCGCCTACTACGAGGTCTACGATCTGCAATCCGGCCGCCGTCTGGAATTCGAGGACATCGTGGAGCCCGGCAAGCTCCCGCCCAGCGGCGAACCGAACCTCGGCCTGCTGGCGAACGGCATCATCTACAACGGCGCCGAGACGCCGTACAGCCAGCTGAAGGGCGTGCTGAAACCCCAATTTCTTCCGTAGTCTCCTGACACCACGCTGTCAGGAGCCCCCCGGCATACTGCTTCCATGCAGATCACACAACTCAAAGATATCGGCGTTATCACCGCCGCCCTCCCGGCCTCCCGGGACTTCTACGTCTCCCAGTTGGGCTTCACGCCCGTCTTCGTTTCCGACTGGTACATTCACCTGAAGAATGGCCCAGTGGAGCTCGGCCTGATGGCCGCCACCGCGGACGCGCCCGCCGTTCCCGCGAATGGCGTCTGGCTTTCTCTTGGCGTCGAAAGCGCCGATGCCGAATACGCCCGCCTGCAGGCGGGCGGCGCCATGCTCGACGCGGCTCCCGAGGACAAGCCCTGGGGCGAGCGCTGCTTCGTCGTCCGCGACCCCAACGGCTTCGGCGTCAACCTCTCGCAGTCCATCCCGCCCAGCGAGGAGTTTATGCGCGCCCATGCGACGAGCTGACCGGCTCTTCCAACTCGTCCAGCTGCTCCGACGCCGTCGCACCGTGACGGCGTCGGAGCTCGCCCGTTCGCTCGAAGTTTCCGAACGCACCGTCTACCGCGACGTCCAGGACCTCTCCCTTTCCGGCGTGCCCATCGAAGGCGAAGCCGGCGTCGGCTACCGTCTGAAACCCGGCTTCGATCTCCCGCCCCTCATGTTCACCGCCGAAGAGTTGCAGGCCCTCCGCCTGGGCGCGCAGATCGTCCAGGGCTGGGCGGACGACGCGCTCGCCAACGCCGCCGCCAGCGCGCTCAGCCGCATCGAGAACGTCCTGCCCCCGAAGCTCCGCGAGGAGGCCAATCGCCAGTTCCTCTTCGCGCCCAGCTTCGCCGTCACCCGCGAAACGAAGGCCTGGATGCGCGAACTCCGCGCCGCCATGCGCGACCGCCACAAAGTCTCGATCACTTATCGCAAAGCCGAGGACGACGCCGCGCCCACCGCGCGCATCGTGGAACCGCTGGGCCTCTACTTCTGGGGCAAAACGTGGACGCTCGGCGCGTGGTGCGAACTGCGCGGGGGCTTCCGCACGTTCCGCCTGGACCGCATCACCGCGCTCACCATCCTCACCGATTCCACTTACACGCGCACGCCCGACGACTACATCCGCCACGCCGAAGAGTCGTAAGCTGTTGGGGATGCTTCGCCGCCATTTCCTCGCCTCGCTCGCCGCCGCCGCCCAGCCCGCCGTCTTCATGAAGTCGCCCGGTAAGGGCACCGCCATCATGGGCATCGCCTACTACGCCAAGCCGACGGGCCTCGAGATGGTCTCGCTGGAGCAGCGCTGGTCGCGGTCGGACACGATCGACACGGTGTTCCGCCGCACGTCGAAGGACAACGGCGCGACGTGGTCGGCGCCGGTGGAATCGAAGACCGGCGAGAAGCGCGCGAATGGCACCTGGCGCAAGCACCCGCGCGCCGGCTACGTCGATCCAAAATCGAAGCGCCTGCTCGAATTCTGGATGGAAGCCGTGCTGCCCACCGACGATCCGCTGGAAGGCCTGCGCCGTTACGGTGTCTACTATTCCATCGATGGCGGCCCGGCGCGCCAGATGATTCACAACGGTACCGGCTTCGACGCCGTGCACCCCATCCCCGGCAGCGAGCTGGGCCGCAACGGGTTCATGCTGGGCGATCACGGTTCGGCCCCGATCACGGCGCCGAACGGCGACATCCTGGTGCCCTTGGAGATCTTTCCGGCGAAGGACGGCAAGCTCTACAATCCCGGCGGCGGCTACACGTGGTCGGACTCGGCGGTGATCCACGGCCGCTGGAAGAATGGCGATTTGGAGTGGACGATGTCGAACATCGTCGCGGGCGACCCGGCGGTGACGACGCGTGGGATGGTGGAACCGACGCTCGCCTTCCTGGATAAGAAGCGCGTGCTGATGATGATGCGCGGCTCGAACGACAAGAACACCAAGCTGCCCGGCTACAAGTGGTACAGCCTGTCCACCGATGGCGGCCGGACCTTCCCGCCCGCGAAACCTTGGACGTGGACCGATGGAGGGCACTTCTTTTCGCCGAGCAGTTGCAGCTTTCTGGTGCCCCATTCGAACGGCAAGCTGTACTGGCTGGGCAACATCACGCCGGAGAATCCGAAGGGCAACCGGCCGCGATACCCTTTCGTGATCGCGGAAGTGGACAAGGCGACCGGGCTGTTGAAGCAGGCGACGCTGAAGCAGATCGACACGCGCCAGCCGGGCGAGCATGAAATTTTGACGCTTTCGAACTTCTACGCGCACGAGGACCGGGTGACGCACGAGATCGTGCTGTACATGACTCGCCTGTTCGCCCACAACGATGGCTGGGAAGGCGATGGGATGCGCTACCGCGTTACAGCACCATAGCGTACCAGCAGAGCAGCATCGGGACGCCGAGCGTCTCCGGCGGGGCTGTGCCGAGTTCGACGTGGACGCGTTTTACCAGGCCGGGCTTGAGGGTGTAGGCGAACAGCGTCTGGCCTTCGGCGTCCAGCAGCGCCCAGCGGGTGCCCATGAGGTTGGCGGGTTTCCAGTTGTATTCGGCATCGCCAAGTCGTAGCGTGCCGCTGCCGCCGGCACGCTCTTCGAGCGTGGCCAGCACCGTGCCATCGGCCGCCAGCGTGCGCCGCTTGCGGAGCAGGCCGTTGTCGCGCAGTTCATAGACGTCATCGCCCATACGCCCTTGCGCGGCGCCGACGGGCAACTGCTTGAACAGAAGCTCCGCGTCGAGCTCCTCCAGGAGCCAGTGCCGGCGCAGACCTTCTGGCTGTTTCCAATCCACGTCGGAGTAATCGGCAGAATGGGCGAGGAACTTTAGGCCAGCCGGTCGAGGATTAAATCCACGTCGGCCTCGGTGGTCCGGAGATTCATGAAGCAGGCGCGGAGGCCGGTGCGCCCCTTCACGTAGGCCGGGCCCAGGAAGGCGAGGCCGGAGTCCACCAGCTGTTTCAGCGCGCGGCGGTTGGCGTCATCGTCCAGGCCACGGAGGCGGAAGCAGACGCAGTTGAAGACCACCGGGGCGAGGAGTTCGAACTCCTCGCGGGCCTCGATCTGGCGGCCCATGTAGAGCGCCAGGTCGTGCATGCGTTCGATGACCTGCGCATAGGCGGCGGCGCCGAAGTGCTTCAGCGACCACCAGACCTTCAGCGCCTTGAAGGCGCGGGAGAGTTGCGGGCCCTGGTTGGCGAAATCGATGAAGTCCGGGTCCTCCGACATCGTCAGGTAGCTGGGGTGGGCGTTGAAGGAGTGGTGGAGATGGCGGCGGTCGCGGACGAGGACGCAGCCGGCTTCGTAGGCGCAGAAGAGGAACTTGTGGGGATCGAGGGAGACCGAGTCGGCGAGGGCGAGGGCGGAGAGCTGGGGTTGGAAACGGCTGCTCAAGGCGGTTAGGGCGCCGTAGGCCCCATCGATGTGGAGCCAGAGTTGGTGCTGGCGGCAGAGGCGGGCGAGGTCTTCGATGGGATCGATGGCGCCGGTGGTGACGGTGCCGGCGCTGGCGGCGACGCAGAAGGGGATGCGGCCGGCGGCGCGGTCGGCGGTGATGGCGTCGGCGAGGAGATCGAGCCGGATGCGGAAGTGTTCGTCGGTGGGGATGTGGCGGAGGTACTGCGTGCCGAGGCCGAGGATGGAGACGGCCTTATCGATGCTGGAGTGGATTTCGTCGGAGGTGTAGAGGACGAGCGGGGCGCGGCTGGCTTGGAGGCCGTGGGTGCGGGCTTTTTCGCCGAGGGCGTGATCGCGGGCGGCGGTGAGAGCGATTAGGTTCGCCATGGAGCCGCCGCTGGTGAGGATGCCGCCGGCGGTGGCGGGGAGGCCGAAGAGATCGGCGAACCAGCGGAGGACGGCCTGTTCAACGGCGTTGGCGGCGGGGGAGAGATGCCAGAGATTGCAGTTCTGGTTGAGGGTGGCGGCGACCTGATCGGCGTAGGGGGAGAGGGCGTTGGGCGAGGGCTGGACGTAGGGGAGGAAGCGGGCGTGGGCGGTGTGGGTGGAGTTGGGAACGATGACGTGTTCGAGTTCTTCGAAGAGGGATTCGAGCGACTGGCCGTGTTGGGGCATGGGCTCGGCCTTGAGGGCGCGGAGGGCGGGGCGATCGAGATCGGGAAAGACGGGGCGATCGGGGAGAGATTCGAGATAGCGCTGGGTGAATTGGGCGAGGAGTTCGGCGGCGCGGTCGTGCTGTTGTTGGGTGAAGAGCATGGTCGGCTGGTTGTTTCAGGATAACGGGGGCGGGAGTTTCTATACTGAAGGCAGAAATGGCACGGATATTTTTGTTGTTGCTGCTGGCGATTTGCGCGTGGGCGCAGGAGGGACAGTATCTGTTCCGGGTGGAACAGGACGCGCTGAGCGGGGCGCCGGATTTCGGCTTTCTGAATTCGCCGTTGACGGAGGCGGACCGGGTCTCCGCGGTGAACGGGCAGTTCTTTACGACGGCGGGGAAGAGGGTTCGGTTTTTTGGCGTGAATCTGGCGTTTGGGGCGAACTTTCCGGAGGCTCGCGATGCCGGGCGGATCGCGAAACGGCTGCGGCGTTTGGGGGTGAATCTGGTCCGGCTGCACCATATGGATTCGCAGCCGGATTCGAATGCCGGGAACGCGGGATCGCTGCTGACCACCGGGCCGTATCCGACGCTGAACCCGGTGGCAGTGGAGCGGCTGCGCGGGTTTCTGGACGCGTTGAAGGCGGAGGGGATTTACGTCAACTTGAACTTGAAGGTTGGCTACACGTTTCGGCCGGGCGCGGATGGCGTGCCGACGGCGACGATTCCGACGCAATCGAAGCCGCTGCATATCTTCCAGCCGCGGATGGTGGCGTTGCAGAAAGAGTTCACGACGGCGGTGATTGAGGCGCTGCAACTGCGGGACGATCCGGTGCTGGCGATGGTGGAGATTAACAACGAATCGTCGCTGATTCATTCACTGCAGGCGAACCAGCTGGACGGGGCGGTGACGGGGCTGTATCGGACGGAGATGCAGCGGCAGTGGAACACGTTTTTGAGCGCGCGGTATGGGGCAACGGAACAGCTGCGCGAGGCGTGGGGGGTGACGGAGCCGGACAGCGAATCGCTGTTGCCGGACCGGTGGCAGTTGGAGTTGCATGCGAATACGGCGGGGTCGATTGCGACGCTTGCGGGCGGGGTGGCGCAGTTGAACCTGACGCGGAATGAGACCGAGGTGATTGCGAAGCAGGTGGGGTTCACGGTGAACGCCGGGGATGCGTATTTGGCGGAGATGGAGATCCGGAGTGACCGGGCGGCGACGGTGAGTTGGGACATTAAGCAGGACGTGTCGCCGTGGCGGCAGCAGGTGAACCGGAGCATTGCGGTGACGGGTGCGTGGCAGCGGGTGACGATGGCGTACACGGCGGGTTTTGGGATGGAGAGCGTGGGACGGATGGGGGTGCAGTTGTCGGGCTCGACGGCGCCGGTGCAGATCCGGAATGCGCGGTTCGTGCGGCGCGGGCGGCGGGGGTTGTCCGATGGGGAGTCGTTGGAGCAGGCGAATGTTTCGCTGCCGGGGACGGAGGGTTCGCATGCGGCGCGGGCGCGGGATTATGTGGAGTTTTTGGCGTCGTTGGACAAGGCATATTTGGAGACGCTATTGACGACGGTTCGGGAGGCGACGAGCGGGCAGGTGCCGGTGGCGGGGACGCAGATGGATTTTGGCGGGTTGATGACGATCGACACGCACGCGGCGATGGATTATCACGATTTCCATTTCTACGTGGACCACTACAATTTCCCGAACGTGCAGTGGGACGGGCGGGACTGGCGGATCCGGGATAGTTCGCATTTGGGCGGGAAGTTGTCGAATTTGGTGGCGATGGCGGCGGCGCGGCCGTTCGGGAAGCCGTTCACGGTGAGCGAGTTTAACCAGCCGTGGCCGAACACGAAGGGGCACGAATTGCTGGCGCCGATGAGTGCGTTTGCGGCGTTTCAGGATTGGGATGGGTTGATGCATTTTGCGTATTCGCATGGGCGCGGGTGGGACGCCGATGTGCCGAACGGGTTTAATTTGAACGGGGATTGGGCGAAGTGGGTGACGTTTGGGCAGGCGGCGTTTTTGTTCCGGACGGAGGCGGTGGGGGTGGGGCCGTCGTTGTTCAAGATTCCGGTGTCCTACGACGACCGGCTGCGGTATACGCGGGAGGGGCGGAACCGGAATTTTGGGACCTTTTTGACCGAGGCGTATCGGGTGCAGATGGACAACGCGTTCCGGTACCGGTTTGCGATTGATCCGAACCCGGAGGCGGAGACGCCGGAGGCGCTGCGGGAGCGGCCGGTGTCGCCGTTTGTGGCCGAGACGGGGGAGATGGCTTTTGATGGGTTGTTCCGCATTACGGCGCCGCAGGCGGTGGGTGTTTTTGGGGAGTTTGTTGGGAAAGTTGCGTTGGGCGTGATGGATGTGGAGGTGGCTTCGCGGGGGTTCCGGACGGTGTTGTTGACGGCGCTGGACGGGCTGCCGGTGGCGGAGAGCGGGCGGATGTTATTGACGAATCCGGGGTACGTTTTGCGGAGCCGGAGCGCGGCGGCGCCGGCGGTGGCGCAGCGGATTGTGCGGTATCCGGGGACGACGGATTGGTTCACGATTGAGGCGGATTTGCCTTCGAAGCCGTCGGGGGATTTGAATGGGGGCGCGGGGCCGACGTGGATGATGACGACGCCGGTGAAGGTGACGTTGCGGACGCAGTTTACGGATATCGCGGTGTATCCGTTGGATGGGGCGGGACGGCGGGGGCAGGCGTTGGCGGTGCGGGCGGGGGCGGATGGGTTGGAGTTTGTGATTGGGGGGGAGGCGCCGTGGTATGAGGTGGTGGGGAATTAGGGGGCTCCGAAGCGCGGGGCAAGGAACAAGTGTCAGAATGGCGAGTGCATGAGAATTCGTAAGGTTGTCATCGAGAACATCCGCTCGATTGAACGGCTGGAGTGGCAACCGCCGCGGGCGGAGAGCCCTGGGTGGAACGTAATCCTTGGGGACAACGGATCGGGAAAGTCGTCGTTTTTGCGGGCAATTTCGCTGGCATTGATTGGGCCGAGAGAAGCGGTGGCGGCGCGGCAGGATTGGAACACCTGGCTTCGCAGTGGCAGCGACGCGGCGCAGGTTCGGATCGAGATTGTGCCGGATGAAGAGTTTGATTTCTACTCAGGCCAAGGGCGAACAGCGGATGTGAAAATCGCCGCCGCGGTGAAACTTTCGCGGGCGGATGGGACGACCGCGGTGGAAGATGGAATCGGGAAGGCGGCGAAGATGCACCCCAGCCGTCATATCTGGGGGACGGGAGGCGGGTGGTTTTCGGCGGCATATGGGCCATTTCGACGATTTTCCGGGGGAGACAAGGATGCGGAGCGGAGCTTTCTATCGAACCCGAAGCTCGGAGCGCACTTGTCCGTCTTTGGCGAGAATGTCGCACTGAACGAGAGCTTGTTCTGGTTACGGGAACTGAACTACAAGAGTCTGGAAGGACATTCCGATGGAGAGTTGCTGGGGCATTTGAAGCAGTTCGTCAATCAGGATGGGTTCCTGCCGCACAACATGAAATTGACGGCGATTTCATCGGAGGGTGTGCAGTTTGAGGATGCCAACGGCTCCGCGGTCCTGGTTGAGGAATTGAGCGATGGCTATCGTTCGATCCTCAGCATGACGTTTGAGTTGATTCGTCAGTTGAGCCGATATTACAGCCCTTCGGCATTGTTCGATGAGGGGCACGAGAAGGTGGTTGTTCCGGGTGTCGTGCTCATTGACGAAGTGGACGCTCATCTGCATCCTACGTGGCAGAAGCGGATCGGCCTTTGGCTGACTGCGCATTTTCCGCGCGTGCAGTTTATTGTGACAACGCATAGCCCGTTGATCTGTCAGGCGGCGGCGAATGGGTCGATCTTCCTGCTGCCGAGACCGGGATCGGAGGACGTTGGGAGGATGCTGGAAGGCGCGGATTACGACCGATTGGTGTACGGGGATATTTCGGATGCGTACAGCACGGGAGCATTTGGAAGCGGCGCGACTCGTTCGGCAAAGGCCAGTGAGATGCGGGAGCGATTGGCCGTACTGAACGTGAAAGAGGTCCGGAGCGGCCTGTCGGCAGGTGAGCAGGCCGAGCAGATCCGGTTGCGGGCGGCTTTCCCGACGGGGAATAGCGTGCGGGTATCGGAGTAGGGCAGGATGATCCGCGTACCAGACGCAGCTCTCAGCGACGCGACAGCAGAGGCGCTGCAAGCGTATCAAGCCGAGATCGATGGTGAATCTCAGTACGAACAACGGGTTGCCATTGCGGCGGCTAGATTCGGCAGCCGCAACCGGCGCGATAATCGGGTGTTTGATGAGGTGAAGAGAACACTGG